>QKHZ01000280.1 GCA_003249795.1 bacterium
GTCACCGATGCGGTTATCTTCGACATAGCTGTAGTTCATCTTCTTGCCGGTGATCTCTTCACAGATCTTGATCGCTTCGATCATCGAGCAATGGCTGTGGCGGCTGCCGCCTGCGTTATACACTTCACCCACGCGCGGTTTCTGAAAGAAGTTCCAGAACATGTTCACAAGGTCATACGAGTGGATATTGTCACGCACCTGCTTGCCCTTGTAGCCATAAACACTGTAATGCGTTCCCGTACGCGCGCACTTCATCAGATATGACAAAAAGCCATGCAGTTCTGTTCCAGAGTGACCCGGACCTGTCAGACAACCGCCGCGGAAAACGGCGGTCTTCATTCCGAAGTAACGGCCATACTCCTGTACCAGCACATCAGCAGCAACTTTCGATGCGCCGAAGAGCGAGTGCTTGCTTTGGTCAATCGACATGGTTTCGTCGATGCCATGAACACCATACGGATGCGACGGATCAAGTTCCCAGCGCATTTCCTGCTCGATTAGCGGCAGGCTATTGGGCGCATCACCATAGACTTTGTTAGTCGATGTGAAAATGAAAACCGCATCAGGGCAGTGCAGACGCACTTGTTCCAGCATATTGAGCGTACCGTTGGCGTTAACGGTGAAGTCCATGTACGGGTCGCGCGCGGCCCAGTCGTGTGAGGGTTGTGCAGCAGTGTGGATCACAAGCTGCAGGTCGCTGGAAATTTCTTTCAGGAGATTGCCGACCGCTTCTTGATCACGGATATCGATAGCGGCGTGGCGATAGTTGGGGATTGTTTCTTCAAGTCGCTTGCGGCTCCATGCAGTCGACGCTTCTTCACCAAAGAAAACTTTACGCATGTCGTTATCAATCCCGACAATCGCAAAACCTTTTTCACTGAAAAACCGAACCGCCTCGGCACCAATCAGCCCCGCCGAACCTGTGATCAACACTGTTTTCATAAAAACACTCCCCATAAATATCAGCGAATTCAGACAGTAAACATATTCAAAGGATATGAATGTGGAATCACCAGTTCAAGCGAAACCTGCATTTTGCGCCCTTTATTTATCCTTTTCTATTTCCTGCATTTTGCACTCAATCCACGCTTATCCATTTTAACATACAAAATGAATGTAGACACTGATCTGACTTTCGGGATTACCGTTGTGAAGAATCCAGTCTTCCTCTATTCGGTATCTCATCCACTCTCTATTCTATTCAGACTGAATTGATCCCGTTATGGACTAATCGCTTTTCCGGGCTTTTACGACTTTGGTTTTCTATTTTTGTTGCCTCGTTTCGCTCCCTGCACATAATGTGCGCTAACGCCAATCGCAGACACAGGTTATCACATAAAAACCATTAATTTATCAAATGTTATGGCATTTTCGTCGTCATCAGCACTTGACAGGGCTGTTTTATGTTTTATATTGCACACTAGGTGCAGGTTAGATACATAATGATCACTTCCCCTGCAGATGAAAGAGAATGCAGTGCAAAAAACAAAGTTCGCCCAGATCGCTGAACAGATCAAAGATCAGGTTTTCCCTGAGGCACGGGCTTCAGATGGAAAACTCCCGTCTGAAGTCACTCTGGCAAAACGCTATGCAACCTCTGCTGTCACGATCGGCAAAGCTTTGGCCAGTTTGCAGTCACAAGGCCTGATTAACCGCGTCAGCGGTGTAGGCACCTATCTGGCAAATACCCAGCAAGAACGCTCTGTCAGCCTTGAGTCTGTCGGTATGGTGATCCCATATCTGCAGGGGCATCAGGAGCTGCCATTTCACCTCGCCACCGAGTTGCAACATATTCACCGGGTTCCATGTCTGTTGTCATACAACAACATTCCTTCTCTTAAAAATTTCATCCAATCACAACCGGCCGGACTGGTTATCGAAGGCAATTCGCTCTTTCCATATGAAGTCCTTCAAGATCGTAGCGAAAAAACAAAACTGGTTTTTGTCACCAACTTTGAAGGCGACCGCCATTACGATGCCAGCTATATCCTGCGTGACCATGTCGCAAAAGGCCGGATCGCAGTCAACCACCTGATCAAACTCGGCCGCCGCCGGATTCTGGTGATCAACTTTGAAATGCAGCCAAAATGGTCATCGACGCAATTCTGGCAAGGGTGCTGCGAAGCCTTTGACGAAGCAGGGCTCAAACCGGTCGCACAACTGCTTGAGGCAAACATTCCAGCTTCCGAATACAAAAAATATCTGCAAGGACCGGAGCAGATTGACGCCGTTGTCGCAATCAGCGACCATCTACTGCTACCGCTTCTGGAAGCCATCCGTGAACTGCCCCTGCGCGTTCCTGATGACATCGCCGTGATCGGCGCAGGAAATACCGAGTGGGCTAAGCACTTCAATCTGACCTCGTTCGACTTTCTGGACAAGGAAGTCGCGCGTCAGACTGTTTGTGCCCTGGGATCGGATAAGCAGATCTTTATCACCATGACGCCGCGGCTTGTATTCCGCGATTCGTGTCCGGCATATTAGCGAACGCTTTATTGCCAGCACGAACGGTTTTATCCTTTCAGAGAAAATGCGGTTGTGTCACTGCGCTTTGTCTGGGAAAATTCCTCTGAACGGGTTGGCCTCTCTTGTGCCGATCCGCTTAACAACAACTACCGATTATTGATATCAGGAAAAATGAATATAGGGAGATTCGGATGATTGTAGCGCTTTACCGACCGCAACTTCTACGTAATACCAAACTCATTCTGCTGATTCTAGCAGTTCAATCCATCTTTGGTACACTTTCAGGATCTGCGGTTGCGGCAGAAACCGATCTCCGCGGCAAGACCGATATCTGGTCAGTCATTGGCCCGTTTGCACTGCCGAAGCCGGCGCTTTCGGAGGAGGAAATCTTCGCACACGACTTCGGCGTCGGCACAACCGCAGACCACACCCGCCGGATTGAAAACGCGGAAGGCACGATGGTCTTCTGGGCAGGAATGCCACACTATCTGCCTGCGCCCAAACTGCCTGTGCAAAAGAGCGATGTGCTACCGGCAGTTTACTTTGCCGTAACCCATGTTACTGCCCTGCAAGACTGTCAGGTTCCCGTTACCATCAATGCACAGATGCCGCTCTGCATTTTTTATGACGGCAAATCTGTTTCACAGAAAATTGATGGAGAAGACAAAACCATCCCGCTGACGCTTAGCCTGAAAAAAGGCGAACACGAATTGATACTCAAGTGCATTGTCCGCCAGCCCGAAAGCACGTTTACGTTTTCCTACAGTAAAGAATTTCAAAACGCACTCGCGTTTTCATGCATCCCGCCGCAACCGGTGTATGAAATTGACGCCGCAAAGTGGAAGCTGGTTCACGTTCCGCAAACTTTAGCTGAAAGCGCAAAAACATTTCTGACAACCAAAGACGATATCGGTTTTCCTGAAACACTGCCAGAGGGAGAAATGCTTTCATGGCAAGCCACAACCGCAGACAAAAGCGGGAATATCGTTGTTCCTGCAGCCGACAGCGGCATCACGTTTTTAATGACCCATGTGTTTAAAGTGCCGACGTATCAGGGACAGGTTTCGTTTTTTATTCACGGCACAGCAAGCACAGAGTTCTACACCAACGGCAAAAAACTGGGCGGGCGCTATGATCCGGACAAACAGCTCTTTTCCGGCAAAGCATGGAGCTATGAGCTGAAAAACGGCGTCGGCCGTTTACTGGTTGCCGTGCCCTCCTCAGACAAACCGCAAACACTCGGCATCAGAACCGATCTCATGAAAGAAAACCGGATTCTGGCTGAAATTCCGGAAAGCATGGATCCG
>QKHZ01000090.1 GCA_003249795.1 bacterium
CAGATAACTTTCTTTTGTTTGGGAACAATAATGTATAAACAGAGATCAATACGTAAATACCGAGTATAAAACATTGCTCTAACAGACCTACATGCCTTGCGACGTTTATTTATCGAAAACTTATCATTCTACTAATCACACCAAAACATGCTGACTTATGATCAACCTTAACCAAATGACCTGTCGTGGCGGGCTTCAATTAAACAGGACAAAGGAATAATCATCATGCAAATGGCCGAAAAAACTCGAAAACATCTTCATCCACATGCCACGAAGGAAACAACGGCGAACAAACAAACGTGTGCAATAGAAACTTCCGGACTCTGTAAAACCTACCCAAATGGAACCAAGGCCCTCAATAATATCACTCTGACAATCGGCGAGTCCGAGTTCATCGTGATCCTTGGCCCCTCAGGTGCGGGCAAAAGCACCCTTCTTCGCAGTATGAACCGACTCATCGAACCGACTTGTGGAAAAATCATGCTAATGGGCAAGGATGTCACGCATGTCGGTGGCCATCACCTTCGCCATATCCGCAGGCGAGTCGGAATGATCTTCCAGCAGTTCAATCTTGTACGCAGGCTAACTGTTCTTGAAAATGTCATGGCTGGACGCCTGCCCCATTGCACCGGATTTATCCGCGGAGGCTTGTCGCTTCTGCGGATTTTTACAAGGCGCGAACGTGAAATCGCATTTGAGTGCCTCAGTAAAGTCCATATTGAAAATCTTGCCTTCCAGCGAGCAGATACGCTTTCAGGCGGCCAACAACAGCGTGTCGCCATCGCACGGACTCTGGCTCAAGAGCCAGAACTAATCCTTGCAGATGAACCGGTAGCAAGCCTTGACCCCGCCAGTGCCGAAATTGTCATGCAGACACTTCTGGATATTCATGAGAACCAGCATATCCCCGTCATAGTCAATCTGCATCAGATCGACCTAGGACGCCGCTACGGCAAAAGGATCATCGGGATGAACTCAGGAGCAATCTGTTTTGACGGTGCACCCGAAAGTCTAGACAACCAGATGTTACAGCTAATCTACGGGAAAGAGCTTGACAGCGGTTTGGGGCGAATATCCCGCAAGAAGACTGAAAAAGACAAAATACCGGACCGCCCGACTGCGAATCTGCTTGAGAGCTCTTTTGTTGGTATGGAATGAGTTTAGCCATTCATTATCAGCCAACATCAAAAGGTGAAGTTCAATCAAATTGGGAACCCCTGAAGTTGGGGAAATCGTAGAAGCACAATTTTATCGTGATTACGTCAAAAGGAGAACCACATGTTACGGAAGTTCGCAGGTATCGCCCTGACCGTTTGCAGCATGGTCATGGCAACGATGGGAATGGCTACTGCTGACGAGAATGGTCCTTCAGCATGGCCGAAGAGCATCAAGGTTGGTGTCATCCCGACAGAAGGTGGCGGTGAAAGTAAAGAACGTTTTGAACCACTGGGCAAGCACCTTGAAAAATGCCTCGGCATCAAGGTAGAAATCGTCAGTGCCGCAGATTACGCAGGTGTAATCACCGCAATGGAGCACAACCACATCGACTTCGCTTACTTCGGCCCGAAAAGCTATGTTGAAGCACACGAAAAGGCAAAGGCGGAACCGCTGGGAATGGAACTCGACGTTAACGGCAACCCCGGCTATACCCCGATCATCATCGTAAAGACCGGCTCGGGAATCAAAACCATCGAAGACGCAAGAGGCAAGACATTCTGCTTCACCGACCCCAACAGCACCTCCGGTTGTCTGGCTCCGAGCGTTGTTTTCTCGCGAGATCTGAAAATTGATCCAGACAAGTATTTCAAGGAGGTATCCTTCTCCGGCAGTCACGGTGCCAGCATCCTCGCAGTCAAGAACGGCAAAATCGATGTTGCTGCAACCAACGACCTCGACCTTGGCCGTATGGTCGAAAAAGGTGAGCTGTCAGTCGATGACGTCACGGTGATCTACAGCGCCAACCCGCTTCCTGGTGCTCCGATGTGTGGGCGTGGCGACCTTCCAGAAAGCCTGAAAGCCGCTTTTGCAGGCGCTCTGATGAAGCTCAACTTCGATAAAGACACCCTCGCAAAGCTCGGAAACGGCGGCTATGCTCCGGTTGATGATTCGAACTACGACATCATCCGTTACCTTGCAAAAGTTAAAGCAGAAAAAGCCAAACAGAAATGAAACACCCCCTCTGAGCGATCCGTCCGGTCCGCGATGGCCGGGCGGGTCATTTTATTTTGAATACATATTGAGAGTTCATCATATTCATCAACCAGATTTAACATATAAAACATGCACGTGAAAACAAACACAATCGATGCATAAGAATAAGTAATTTATATTACAAAATGGCATGCTTCCCGTACGGTCTCAGCAACAGCAATGTATGCATTTGCCTCGGTAACATGCCTTCAACCCGCTTTCTTTTAAAGAAACAAAACTGAAAGACCAAACGACGATAGGAGCCCCCATGTCATCGCCGGACAACAATCAAATTACAGCCCAGCTCAACTCACTCGAAGAGTTTCACCGAATCACCCCATACATGAACCGACGAAAAGTCATGGTTCTATTGGTGGCGGCATTTGGTTTTCTGCTTTTTGTCGGCTTGCGTTTCTGGGTAGGAATTTCGCCGGAAGACGGAATCATCTGCAAAATGATTCCTGGGCTGAGTTGGTACGAAACTGAACGTGTACTTGGCAATGAACATATCCCTCTTACTGGCTGGGAATGGCCGACATATACTTATTTCGCAGAAAGCATGTTCGAGTTCACAATCGGTCTCGACACAATTATCGATATGCTAGCCGCAGGTGCGGTATCCGCAATGCTTGCGGTGTTGCTGGGATTGGCCTCGTTAAAGGAAGCGACCAAAAAACGCTATGTACTGCGCGGCGTCAGTATGGCAATCTTTTTTGCTATCCTCGTCTACACATTCCATTGGTGCAATATCGATCCGTTCGGCGTTTGGCAGAGCCGTTCGAACGCATGGCGGCATCTTGCGGGAAAAACATTCAACGATAAAGAACTCGCTGAAATCCGCACAGATGCAGAACGCGCGCCAGAATATTTTGCAGAAGGCGAAGCTAACTATATTGTCTCATCCAAATACAAAGACGTTCCTGCAGAACAGAATCCATCAGCATTTGCCAAGCAAAAAGAAGTCCGCCAGACAAAATCCAAGATTCTAGCAAAGATGACGCCAGAGCAACGAGCCGAGATGATTGATGAAGAATATGCTCGACTAATTGACAAAAAACGCGGCGGATACTGGCCTCCTGAGATGTCACCGAAACGCTTGTGGGTTTATCTGACCGCGCTTCTTGAAACAATCGCAATTGCTATTTGGGCAAGTATTCTGGCTGTTGCCTGTGCAATTCCGTTTTCAATGCTGGCCGCGCGAAACACACTTGAACTGATTGCTCCAGGTGACAGCCTTGGCCACCGCAGTATCCGCTGGTTTTCTGTATTTGTCGTCCGCCGGTTTATGGATTCATGCCGAGGGTTCAACGAACTAGTCATGGCACTGATATTTGTCAGTGTGATAGGCCTCGGGCCTTTTGCAGGTATTCTCGCGTTGTGGGTACATACGACCGGCGTACTCGGAAAAGTCTTCAGCGAAGCGATTGAAGCCATTGATCCAGGACAGGTCGAAGCACTTGTTGGCACAGGCTCCGGATGCTTGCAGACAATCTCGTTTGCTGTGATGCCGCAGATCATGCCGATTGTGATAAGCTACAGTCTTCTACGGTTTGAGTCAAACGTCCGCAGTGCGGCTATTCTTGGCTGGGTCGGAGCTGGCGGAATCGGATTCTTACTTCAGGACAAGATGGTTGGTTATGCACACCGCGAAGTCTGCACGATGATGATCATGATTATTGTCGCCGTCAGTATGATCGACTTTTTCTGTGGAAAACTGCGTCGCAGGTTTATCTGATTTTGAATGGATAGCACTCAATATGAGGTCTCACTCACAGATTGACGAAAGAGCGAACAATGCAATTAATTCATCAGATACCAGAATGGAATAAACATATTGAAGAGATCCCGACATTATACAGCAGCGGGCCTGTGATCCACGAAACAGCGACGATAAATAACAGCAAGATGGGCAACTGGGTTGAGATCGGACCGTATGCGGAAATTATTGAAAGTGTTATTGGTGATTACAGCTATGTCGCTGGAGTCCACACTTCAATCACATATGCAGATATCGGTAAATTCTGCTCAATTGCCAGCAGCGTCAGGATCAACCCTGTCAACCATCCGATGCAGCGTGTTACCCAACACCATTGCACTTACAGGCGCAAACAGTATGGTTTTGACATACATGACGACGACAACCTCTTTGCATGGCGCAAAGCACACCGGATCAGGATCGGACACGACGTATGGATTGGCCATGGGGTAATTATCATGCCTGGTGTCAACATCGGCACCGGGGCTGTCATCGGCTCAGGCGCTGTCGTAACAAAAGATATTGCCCCCTACACCATTGCTGTCGGAGTTCCGGCAAAACCGATCAAGACGCGGTTCTGTGAAGAAACAATTCATCGTATACTAGCGAGTAAATGGTGGAACTGGTCACACGAAGAACTACAAAGCCGTTTTTTATGGTTTTTAGATCCGGCCTATTTTCTTAATAACCTTGAAAAACTGCAGAATTTACACGAAGAAGCGGCCATTGATCAACCTTCAATCAGCACGGGTTGTTAGATTTAAAAATAATATTCACTGCATCATACGCAAATAATAACCTAACAGTAAACCAGATAATCTCGTTTAAAAGAGATGGATGTCTAGACAACTCTTCAGCCAAAATTGATTTTTGATCTACCGACTGAATCCCACAAAGAGTTGACGTTTTTCAGACACAATCCAGACAGGAATAAACATGAACGCAAATGATAATGATATTACAGTCAGCACAAATGCAATACAGGGATATCGTGACCTTTCGTTGCACCTGCGCGGACAGATTGAATCGGGCCAATATCCATCAGGCAGCCGCCTTTCGACTGAGATGGAAATGAGCCGATGGTACGGGATTAACCGCCACACCGTCCGAGCAGCCCTGCAGGATTTAGAACAACAAGGTTATCTCTATCGGGTAAGAGGAAAAGGGACATTTGTTTCACGCCGCAAAATTCCATATGCCATCTGCCCGTCAACCAGCTTTAGCTCCCTTGTTGAAAATACCGGTGCTGAATGCCAGCGAACGGTACTGAACGCCGCATGTATGCCGGCGACCATGGATCTAGCAAAACGGTTGGAAATCTCAGCGGGAGACCAAGTCATCTCTCTTGAAATCCTGCGCAGCCTTGGTCATATTCCGGCATGCGTAACGACATCATATCTTCCGCACAGCAGGTTTCCAGATCTGGCGAAGAAAGCACAGAGCCTGAAGTCACTCTATGGGCTACTGAAACAGGAATACAACGTCAAAGAAATCCGCAGGTGCTGGAGTGAAATTGAAGCCTGCATGCCTCAACCACGTGATCAGGAAGCACTACAGATGCCTGCAGGAATGCCAATTCTTTTCACACGCAGCCTGATCCGAGACGAAACCGATAAACCCATCGAATACTGCGTCAGCCGCAATCGTGGAGATGCATATACATTCAGAGTGAATTTGTAATTTCCTTAAAGGAATTGGAGTTACAACCATGATCGAGCCTTTATCAGAACCAGCGTTAGAATCGGCAGCTGCGGACGCAACTGAAAATCGATTCCGTGAGATATTACCGCATCTTTCTTCTGGTCAGGTGCAGTCTCTTCTGGATTCGCTTTCCAAACTTCCTGCAGAGATTGTAAGTAATCCCCAAACAGGCCTGATCATGCTTACAGCAAAAGACGGCGGCGGAGAGCAGTTCTACTTGGGCGAAGTTCTTGTGACAACTGCTGAAGTTAAAGTCAATAAATCCCAAGGCCACGCGACTGTCATGGGAGACGATCGACACAAAGCTATACTGGCTGCAACACTGAGTGCGGCCTGCCGGGACAACGCAACAAAAGATACTCTTTCATTATTCAAACAGACATTAGGCGAGTACGCCACAGAAGTAGCACACATGCATCAGCAAGAACGGGCAATTACCGCATCAACACGAGTCAAGTTTGAAAGTATGGCAGAAGAAGATCCCTGTTAGCCAACACAACGAGCAATATCTCGAACCACAAACTCCGACCTGCAAAAAAAGGGAATCAACATGTCAATCCATACACCAGTTGTCCCCACTCAAGGTATCTACAGAGCACTCCTTCATGCAATGAGCCATCCGGCGCGCCTCTCCCCTGCTCCGGTTGATAAATCCAAGTCCCTGCTTCTGGCGGTCAGTACAACGCTTCTGGATCATGAGGTATCTTTCTGTGTTCTCCCTTCAAATGAGAGCAAACGCTCTCATACCTGGGACGAAGAGATTTTTTGTTTAACGAAAGCAAAAATTACGGCCGTTAAGTCTGCTGATTACATCATTATCGACGGCCATCACAGCAGGGGTATCATCGATGATGCAAAATCAGGAACACCGGATTTTCCTGACCAAAGCGCAACGCTGATCTATGTCATGGACACGCCGCTAGATCTGGCTATCACAAACGAAACGGCACCTATCTTGTCTGGCCCCGGTATCGCATCTTCCATGCACCCGGAAGTAAATCCGATAACAACAAACGAATGGAAAAAAATCGCTTTGAAAAACGCTGAGTTTCCATTAGGCGTGGACGTCATTTGTCTGATTGGAAACAACAGTGTACTAAGCATCCCCCGTTCAACCAAAATCTGTATGGAGTAATCATGGCATACGTCGCAGTAAAAGGTGGTCGAGAGGCGATTGAAAATGCTGCCAAAGCATTCCGGTTCGAACAGGTCAAAGGCGATTCTTCTCCAATTGATATCGACCAGATCAAAGAACAACTCCCTCTGGCAATCGACCGAATCATGGGCGAGGGAGCACTTTATGCGCCGGATCTGGCAGCTCTGGCATTCAAACAGACCTCTGGCGATCAACTCGAGGCATCATTTATGCTCCGTGCCTTTTGTACAACCCAACCCCGCCTTGGCTACAGCCTTCCGCAGTCAACGACAGAAATGCGGGTAATCCGGCGGATATCAGCTGCGTTTAAGGAAATTCCAGGCGGGCAGATTCTGGGGCCGACAAGCGACTACCTGCTTCGGCTTCTTGATTTTGACCTTGCTGAAGAATCATCCGAATCTCATAAGCAGAAGCGTGCAAACCTGATTGCATCTATCGGGCCAACAACATACAACGTGACATCGTTTCCCAATACGTTTCCAAAAGTCGTAGAATTGCTTGAACAAGAAGGACTGTTAATCAGAAATGATGCCTCGGAACAAACACACAAACAGAGATTTTCTATGGTCGGGACACAAGTACCTGACGGTATCTTTGACGTCACGCGCGAAGCCATCAGCTTTCCGGCTCCACGCTCAGCATCATTACAATCGATGGCCCGTGCAGAAACAGGCGGCCTTCTAGCCTTGGCGTATTCAAACATGCGCGGATTCGGTACAGTCCACCCGACCGTCGGTGAACTCCGCGTCGGTTTTCTTCCTGTGTATGTAACCAATCCATATACACAGACACCAGAACTTGTTGGGGAAATTAAGGTCACCGAAGCCGAGATCAGCAGTGAACACCGTGACAACAGACATGGATCTGCGAAGTTCACCCTGGGATATGGCCTTTGTTTTGGGCACAACGAAACCAAAGCGATTTCAATGGCAGTTCTTGACAGATCGATTCAGGCGGAAGAGCCAAAGGTGCCGTCAGAGGATCAGGAGTTCGTTTTGATGCATACTGACGGGATTGAATCTGTCGGCTTCTGCAACCATTTCAAGCTCCCGCATTATGTAACATTCCAATCGTCACTTGATCGTTTGCGGCAAACGCAACCTTCAACCGACGCGCTAAAGGACAAAACTCTGTCTGAGAAATTTACTGTACAGACAAGCCATGTTTCAGAAACAAAGGAGACGTTGTCATGAGTCTGGCAGAATCAATCGAACAACTTCCGGAACAAAAACATGCTTCATATTCGTTCGCTTTCATCGACGAAGGAGCTAAGCGGGAAATCCGCCGTCAAACACTCAAAGCAGTTGCCATCCCCGGATACCAGGTTCCGTTCGGCTCACGTGACATGCCGGTCGCGCGCGGGTGGGGAACTGGCGGGCTGCAGCTGACCTTATCTTTGATCGGACCTGACGATATGTTAAAAGTTATCGACCAAGGATCAGACGACAGTGTTAATGCCGTCAACATTCGCAAGTTTATCGAACGCGTGACTAGCGTGAACACAACGACGGACACGGAAAAGGCATCTGTCATCCAGACTCGCCACCGGATACCGGAAGAGCATCTGAAAGACGGACAGATTCTGATCTTTCAAGTTCCAATCCCAGAGCCATTGCGTGATGTCGAGCCCTCTGAACGAGAAACACGACGCATGCACGCGGAAGCGGATTACAGCCGCATGTGGCTATTCTTATATGAAGACATCGTCAAGTACAATCAGATCACAATCGGCTCACGATATCCGGTCATGGTCGGCGGACGCTACATCATGGACCCGAGTCCGATTCCTCGCTGGGACATACCACGCCTGCATATGGGCGATGCGTTGTTCCTGTTTGGTGCTGGCCGGGAAAAACGGATCTATGCGATCCCGCCGCATACGACAGTCGAACCGCTTGAATTTGACGACCACCGTTTCAATGTCGAAGACTTCACAGATAAAGTCTGCATGCGCTGTGGAAGTGAAAATACATATCTCGACGAGTTGGTTGACGATGCAACTGGCAAACGCATCTATACCTGTTCAGACACTGCATACTGCGAAAAAGCTGCCCGACAAAAAGGCTTATTAAATGGCTGAGCCTGAGCTGTTTGGCCTTACGTAACATAAACCGGAGAAAGAATGCTAATCAAGAATCCAATCCTTACAGCAACAAACCTGACTAAACGCTATGGCCCGGGGTGTGCTAAATGCCTAGAACAAACCGGCCCAGACTACGGGCGAAATCAATGTCCGGTCTGTGGTACTGTCATAGCCTGCGCTGGTGTCGACCTCGCAATTCATCCGCAAGAGGTTCTCGGTGTTGTCGGCGAAAGCGGTTCGGGAAAAAGCACAGTAATCAAAATGCTGCACTTTGACATCGATGCAGATGACGGGCATGTCGGTCTCCATACGGGAAAAATCGAAACAGACAACAGAGTCCGCAATCAGAACGTATTGAAATTTTCATCCTTCGGCAAACGCCAAATCCGCAACGCCGTTATGGGGATTGTCTATCAGAACCCGCATCTGGGCCTACGGATGAATATCAGTGCCGGAGGAAATATTGCAGAACGCCTGCTAATGGCAGGCTGGCGAAACGTCGGTGACATGCGCAAGCGCTCGGCAATGCTGCTGGACAAGACGGAAGTCCCAATCAGCCGGATGGATGAAGCTCCGCGCAACTTCTCTGGAGGAATGCAACAACGTGTACAGATTGCCAAAGCATTGTCCAACGAGCCGGTTCTGCTCCTGCTTGACGAAGTGACAACCGGCCTCGACGTATCCGTACAGGCACGCGTACTTGACCTGATCAGGAAACTCCAGCAAGAGATGGATGTGGCTACGCTGGTCGTTTCTCATGACCTTGGCGTCATTCGAATGCTGACAACACGAACCATGGTCATGAAAAACGGACGTGTGGTCGAAGCAGGTCTTACCGATCAAATTCTGGAAGACCCGCAACACCCATACACGCAACTGCTGGTCAGCTCCGCTCTGCACTGACCGTTTGAATTGTACTTGAAATATCAAACTGGAAGAGACATACGTTTAATTGATGGAGAAACGCATGCTTCGCGTAAACAATCTCAGCAAAACATTCACGATCCATAACCTTGGCGCAAAAGAAATTTCAGGCTTTCGCCCAGTCTCATTTGAAGTGGCCACAGGAAAAACGTTGGCTCTGTCCGGCCCGAGCGGCACTGGAAAAAGTTCAATAATCAAATGCCTTTATCGAACCTATCTGGCAACGTCCGGATCGATTGAATACACAATGGCAAATGGTGAAACTGTTAACCTGGTCAAACTTCCGGATACGGAGATGGTACGACTCCGTCAGCGGGAAATCGGATACGTCACCCAGTTTCTCCGCGTACTGCCACGTGTCAGCGCGACTGAAATTGTTGCAGGGCCACTGATCGGCACAGGAGTGAGTTACGACGACGCAATCCAACGAGCAACAGTTTTACTCCGAAGGCTACGAATTCCGGATGAACTGCTTGATGCATATCCGGTCACATTCAGCGGGGGCGAACAACAGCGTATCAATATCGCACGCGCAATTATTTGGAAACCACGTCTTCTGTTACTTGACGAGCCAACAGCATCGCTGGACAAAGGCTCGATCGAAATCGTCATCGAACTGCTGAACGAATTGCGCCAGCAAGGTACGACCATGGTCATGATTTTCCATGACCCGGATGTCATGCACGCGCTCTCAGACTCAATCTATTTAACGCAGACAATTCAGGAAGAAGAATGCTGCGAATGCAATCGCTAAAACGTCGAATACAATGGTAGATAAAAAAGTTGAGGAGATAAAAATGCCGCCTGTGAGCGAATCGGAACGGTTTAAGCCCAGCACCATTGGCGAAACCCTGATTGAAAACGTTGCTGTCGCCCTGCCAGACCGTATTGAACCATCGATGTCGGTCTGGCTTAAGAACGGGCGGATTGCTGAGATTGGCAAACACGTCCTTTGCTCGGAAAATGCCAGAAGGATTCATGCAAAAGGATTACTGCTCTGCCCCGGATTTATTGACCTTCACAGCGATGCCATTGAGAAAGAGATCCGACCGCGTCCAGGAGGCAACTTCCCCCTTGGCGTGGCGCTAACTGAACTGGATAAAAAACTCGCCGCATGTGGTGTCACGACAATGTTCCACTGCCTGTGCTTCGGTGAAAGTGAGACCAATGAACTACGTACGGCAGAAAAAGCAGCGGAAATCGCCAGAACCATGAGAAAAATGGAGAAAGAACTGACGGTGCGCAACCGAATTCATATTCGCTTTGAAGTTACAGACGTCGGAAGTGTCCCGACTTTGCAGCAACTGCTTGAAAACAACGAAGCAGATCTATTCTCTATCATGGATCATACCCCAGGACAAGGGCAATTTACCGACATGAACCATTTTAAAGCGTACTACAGTCAGGCAGAACACCTGACCGGCGATCAGGCAACTAAACTCGCCGAAGACCGCGTCGCCAACCGCCATGCCGTCGGCGACGACCATATCCGGATGCTGACCTCGCTTTGCCGCCGCCGTGGTATTGCGATGGCAAGCCACGATGACGATACGGAAGAAAAAGTCAACTGGATTCACCAGATGGGGATTACCATCAGTGAGTTCCCTGTCAGAATAAATGCAGCCTACCGTGCAGTTAATCTTGGTATGCAGGTTCTGATGGGTGCACCGAATATCCTGCGAGGAGCATCTCTGACAGGAAACCTAAGCGGACAGGATGCGCTTCGCAAAAGCGCCTGCTCCATTATCGGATCTGATTACGCGCCGATGAGCATATTGCATGCCGTGGTTCAAGTCGCCCGCCTCGGCATCATGCCGCTGCACGAAAGCATCCGGTTGGCAACAGTAAACCCGGCACAGGCAGTCGGGCTAGACGGACGGATCGGAACCATACAGGAAGGACTGCTGGCTGACCTGATTTTGATTGACTCAGACGCAAATGTGCCGAAAATCATTAAAACCTTTGTTGCCGGAGAAGAAGTCTATTCAACAACCCACCGGCCACAGGCCTCATGGACACAAGACGCAAACGCAATGTTTATGGAGGCACAGCCGGATGCATGCCAACAATGTCAATGCGCACAGGCTTGAACACGCAGAAATCGTTGCGACCCTGACTACAGCTGCAAGAGCAGCAGGCAAGTTGCAACTTGAGCAACACCAGACAGATCTTGCCGTTGATCAGTTTCTAGCGCATGATATCAAACTCGAAGCCGACCGGCTCAGCGAGGAGGTTATCATAAACGCGATCAAATCCTTCGATCCTGACGCCTCCTTCGTGACAGAAGAATCGGGAGAATGCGCAGGATCGGGAAACTATCTCTGGATTATCGACCCATTGGACGGAACGATGAACTATTTCCAGAAGCAATATCATTATTGCACATGCATCGCCTGTTACCGCCGCCCCGAGAAAACGGATCGTTCAAAAGACGATAAAACAAACCCATTGAGTAAATTCGGCACACCAGTCGCTGGCGTCGTGTATGCGGCAGCTTACGATGAGATGTATACGGCTGTAATCGGAGAATACTCAACCTGCAACCACCGCCGCATTCAGCCACAATCAGTCAACAATCTCAGGGATGCAATAATCGCAACCAGCTTCGGCAGCAAACCGGAAGTTATGCAACGTATGACAAAACTCATTACAGAACGCCTGCTTCCCTCCTCGCGCAAACTGCGGATTCAGGGATCATGCGGACTTGATCTGTGCGGCGTTGCTTCGGGAAAACTCTCCGCGCTCTATCAGGAAGATGTCCGCGTCTGGGACTTTGCCGCAGCCAGGATCATCCTTGAAAAATCAGGCGCCAAATTTGAGGCGACAGAATTCGCACCGGGCCGCTGGAATGTCTTGGCCGCCACTACCGGTATCTTTTCACAACTGCAGGAAATTATTCACACAATATGAATACAGACGAAACAACCCGGCTGATCATTATTACAGTAGCGCAGCCAGAAGTGGCTAAGCAGATTCAAAATCTGCGCTCTCCTCTTTGTCATCGTTACAGCGCTCCCTGGGCTCTACGCTATCCTCCGCACATCACCCTAAGAACCGGCCTTATCGTCCCGAACAACAAACTGGATGAGGTTTTCCAGACATTCACACACATTGTTGATGCTACGCAGCCATTTACGATCCAAACTCAGACAACGGCTTACTCGCAGATGAAATATGAAGACGAAGAACATTTTTTCATCTATCAACCGGTACAAGAGACCCCTGCCCTCATGTCTTTAAACCAGCAGCTTCTGACCTATCGAGATTACAGAAAAAGCGACAAAATGACGTTTTATCCCCACCTGACCCTATTCTGGGGAGATATCCCTAAAAACGAAGAAGCAATGTTGAGGATTGCAATCGACTGCAAAAAAAATGGCTTCAGCAAAACGTTCTCATGGCAATGCAACACGTTCGCCTTTTATCAGGAAAAAGAAGATGGTTGGCATTGCGCAAAGACAATCTACCTCTCTTCGTCGGTTACCCCAGCCAACAACCAAGAAAAAAGCCACCCGATACTGGATGGCGAATGAATCTGTCGGGAACCGATGCTTATGATAAAACTATGGCAAAGGATTCTCGTCCAGCCAATTCGGTACATTTGAGATGTCCACGTTGGTCTTTTGAACACGTCCACCTGCAGCCGGACGCATCATCCGAAGATCGGTCTGTTCTTTTGCCGGAAGCTCAACAATCGTTGACGGCATCAGCACATCTTCCTGCGGAGGCAACACAGGCGCCGCACCGGAGCCGGATGACGTCGGTGGTGTTGGCGACTGCAGTTGCGTACGTTCTATACTCTGCATCATCGGCCGAATGGTCGAGCTGGCAATCGGGCTGGGCATCACAGGAGCGGTTTCACTATACCCACCTTCAACATACAGACCTACATCAAGAGAAGGCCGGGTCCTGACAAGACGGGGTGCCCCCGAGCCGAATGTCACGACATAGTACTCCTGTTCAAGCGCCGAAACACGATTCCCCCACTTATCATAAACCAGCTGACTGAATTCGACCTGCGCATCGCGACCATCAACACTAAGCATAGGAGGCTTGGCATAAACCAGTTCCACATAGGCAATCTTGCCATTATATTG
>QKHZ01000136.1 GCA_003249795.1 bacterium
CCTACTCGGAAACTAGCGAAGCGACCACACTCATTCATACGAACACACGATATAAAGGAAGCCACATGCCACAATCGGTAAGAAGCGTCTGCATTGGAAACATTACCCTTGCAGGAAGCACGCCGTTTGTTTTGATCGGCGGTCCCTGCGCATTGGAAAATGAAGCCCACGCCCGCATGATGGCCGAAAAAATCATCGAGATCACCACTTCGCTCGGAATCCCCTATATTTTCAAGGCATCGTATGACAAAGCCAACCGCAGCAGTCTCGGCGGCTACCGTGGCCCCGGCATGGACGAAGGGCTCCGCATCCTTTCAGCAATCAAAGCTGATTTAAAGATCCCTGTCCTAACCGATATCCATACGCCCGAAGAAGTAAAGAAAGCTGCAGAAGTCGCAGACATTTTGCAGGTTCCCGCGTTCCTGTGCCGCCAGACAGACCTTCTTCTTGCCGCAGGAAATACAGGCAAAGCGGTGAATGTCAAAAAAGGCCAGTTCATGGCGCCGTGGGATATGGCAAACGTCATCAAGAAAATTGAATCCACCGGTAACTGCAATATCGCAATCACGGAACGCGGCACCTCATTCGGATACAATAACCTCGTCAGCGACATGCGGTGCCTGCCGATCATCCGCAAGATGGGCGTACCTGTTATTATGGACGCGACGCATAGTGTACAATTGCCCAGCGGCCAAGGTGGCTGTTCCGGCGGTGACCGCGAGATGGCACATGTACTTGCCCGCGCAGCGGCAGCCGCAGGCATCGACGGCATGTTTCTGGAGATCCATCAGGATCCGGACACCGCCCCGTGCGACGGACCGAACATGATCCGACTCGATACGCTGAAGGAACTTCTCGAAACTATTCTCACAATCAATGCAGCCGTAACCCCCTTCAAATAATCGCAACCAAACATCACAAAATAAAGGCGACTGGTTTTCTCCAGCCGCCTTTTCATTGTCATTCAACTGCGTCATTCAATCTCACTCAGGAAAGAAACACATACTCCTCCCCCTGCCTATCAACCATAATCGTCGAGTTGGCGGAAAATTCGCCGTCAAGCATCTTGATCGCCAGCGGATTCTGCAGCCGGTTCTGGATCACCCGCGCAAGCGGACGCGCTCCGTACACGGGATCATACCCTTCTTCAGCAAGTGCCTCCAGAGCCGCATCCGTAAATGCCAGCGTAATCCCGCGCTTGGTGGCCAGATTCTGCAGCTTTTGCAGTTGCAGTTTCAAGATCTTGAAGATTGCATCCTTGTCAAGCCGCTTGAACAGCAGGATGTCATCAATCCGGTTTAAAAACTCCGGCCGGAAGAACTCATGAAGTTCAGCCATCACATTTTTCCGCAACTCCGCAGACTCAAGATCACTGGCTTCACTGATCTGACGGCTGCCGATGTTCGAGGTCATAATGACAATCGTATTCTTAAAATTGACAGTACGCCCCTGCCCGTCAGTCAGCCGTCCGTCATCCAGCATCTGCAGCAAGACATTGAAAACTTCCGGATGCGCTTTTTCGACTTCATCAAACAGGACAACGCTATACGGCCTGCGGCGAACGGCCTCGGTCAAGTACCCGCCCTCGTCATAGCCGACGTATCCGGGAGGCGCACCGATCAGCCGCGAAACAGAATGTTTTTCCTGAAATTCACTCATGTCAACGCGCACGATATTATGCTCATCGTCAAACAGAAACTCCGCAAGCGAGCGCGCGACTTCGGTTTTACCAACACCGGTCGGCCCGAGAAAAATGAACTTGCCGACCGGACGGTTCACATCCTGCAGCCCCGCACGCGCACGGCGCACGGCATTGGCCACAGCAGCAAGTGCAGCATCCTGACCGATGACTCTCTCACGGAGGCGCTCTTCCATGTGAACAAGTTTTTTCATCTCGCTTTCGAGCATCTTCGATACAGGCACACCGGTCCAGCGGCTGACGACTTCAGCAATGTCCTCCTCGCCGACTTCTTCTTTCAACAAGGCGCCGTTACTTTGATGATCCGCAAGACGAACCTGCTCAATCTCAAGACGTCTCTGCAAGTCTGGAATCCTTCCGTGCCGCAATTCCGCAACTCGGTCAAGTTCTCCCTTGCGCTCAGCAAGCTCTGCCTCCGTACGCGCCTGTTCCATCTCTTCTTTGATCTGACGGATTCCCTGAATAATTTCTTTTTCCGCCATCCAGCGTGCATTCAGCCCTGACATTTCTTCATTCAGATCCGCCAGTTGCTTCTGTATCGCATCACGATGCTGAACCGTCTCGCCGTCCGTGTCTTTCGCTAGAGCTTTTAGTTCGACTTCATACTGGATCTTCTGACGATTCAGGATATCCAGTTCCTGAGGCATGGAATCAATCTCCATCCGCAAGCAACTGCATGCCTCGTCGACAAGGTCAATCGCTTTGTCCGGCAGGAACCGGTCGGCAATATACCGGTGCGACAACTCCGCAGCCGATACCAGCGCCGCATCCTGAATCCGGACGCCGTGGTGGACTTCATACCGCTCTTTCAAACCGCGCAGGATCGCGATCGTGCTTGCAACCGACGGCTCGCCGATATAGACCGGTTGAAAACGCCGCTCAAGCGCCGGATCTTTTTCCACATACTTGCGGTATTCATCCAGCGTCGTCGCACCGACACAGCGTAACTCACCCCGTGCCAGTGCTGGCTTCAGCATATTTGCCGCATCGGCTGCACCTTCGGCCGCACCAGCGCCAACAAGAGTATGAAGCTCATCGATAAACAGAATAATCTCGCCGGCAGCCTCTTCGATCTCTTTGAGAACCGCTTTCAACCGGTCCTCAAACTCACCGCGATATTTACTCCCTGCAATCATGGAGCCAAGATCCAGCGCCAGAACGCGCTTGGTCTTCAAGCCTTCAGGAACGTCTCCGGCAGCGATTCGCCCGGCAAGACCTGCAGCAATTGCTGTTTTCCCAGTTCCGGGTTCACCGATCAGCACGGGATTGTTTTTTGTCCGCCTTGACAGCACCTGCATCACACGGCGGATCTCGTCGTCACGCCCGATGACAGGATCGAGTTTCCCTTTTCTGGCCACAGCCGTCAGGTCACGCGCGAACTTCTGCAGCGCCTGATATTTGTCCTCAGGGTTCTGATCTGTCACCTGATGCGTTCCGCGCACATCCTTCAGCGCTTCCAGCACACTCTCACGCTCAACCCCGAACTTATTCAGAATCCGCCCGAGTTCGGTCGATGTTGCAGAGGCCATCGCAAGTAGTAAATGTTCTGTCGACATATATTGATCGCCAAGGGCCTCTGTTTCGTTCCACGCTTTACTCAGGCAATCCGTCAACTCGCGCGACATCATCTCACCAGAGCTGACTCCCTCGACTTTCGGCATCCTCTCCAGACGCTTTTTCACATCGCCGCTCAGCAATGCAGGCTCCACTCCGAGTTTTTTCAAAATCGGAACAACAATCCCTTCCTGCTGATCAAGCAGGGCCAGTAACAGATGCTCCGTCGCCACCTGCTGCTGTTTATATTTTTCGGCATGGTCGCGCGCATGTTCCAATGCCTCTTGACACTTCAGCGTTAAGCGGTCAATTCTCATTACAATCCTCCTTACAGACGCCTTCCCAAAAATTGAAGGCACCAAGAAGATTACAAGCAGCATTCCACTTTCATAACATCCTGCCCACCAATAACTAACGCCTCACCCACCATTTCCAACAACAAGAAAACCTGTCATTTTGACACACACTCACT
>QKHZ01000011.1 GCA_003249795.1 bacterium
AGAAATCATCGTTCTGAGATTTTCCAGACACTGAAACGGTATCGCGCTTCAATTCGGGATCTTACGCGGTTTTTGTTGTAACTTGTAGTTTTGTAAGGGATAATATCTTTATTGGGCTGTCTCTGTAGCCGCCTTGAGCGGAGCCTCCCCCCTCGGGTTCCCTGAGGGCACTTTCCGCTGTGCCCCGTTGAAAGGAGCTTCCGCTCTCGGTTCCTAGCTAAAGCGGCTGGTAATGGCTTGCCCAGACAGGAATTTACCAAAAAATCTCCTTGAGTTTTCGTTGTGAAGCAGTATAGTTTGATCTTTCTGCCACGCAGGTTTGTGTGACAGTATTAAATATTGCACAACTAAAGGCTTGAATTTCCTATGAGTGACTCGAAGAGCACTCCGCTGGGACGGATTCGGAATATCGGCATCATCGCTCATATTGATGCCGGGAAAACGACCACCTCGGAGCGCATTCTTTACTATTCCGGAATCGAACACCGCATGGGTGAAGTGCATGAAGGCACTGCCGTCATGGACTACATGCAGGATGAACAGGAACGCGGCATCACGATTACGAGTGCGGCTACGACGTTCTTCTGGCAAGACCATCAGGTCAATCTGATCGATACTCCCGGACACGTAGATTTTACAGCTGAAGTCGAACGCAGTTTGCGCGTTCTTGACGGTGCTGTTGCTGTTTTTTGCGCGGTTGGCGGTGTAGAAGCACAGAGTGAAACCGTTTGGCGGCAGGCTGAGCGCTACCATGTTCCGCGTATTGCGTTTGTTAACAAAATGGATCGCAGCGGTGCAGAGATGGATCACGTTGTGCAGGAAATGCGTGACCGTCTTCATGCCAGGCCGTTGCCTCTTCAGATTCCGGTCGGAAGCGAAGACTCGTTTACTGGTGTGGTTGATCTTGTCACGATGAAGCAGATCACATGGAATGATGAATCTCTGGGTGTCGAGTTTTCTCTGAGTGATCCTGAGGGGGAGCTAAAGGAAGAGGCGGAAATTGCCCGACTTCATCTGCTTGAAACCGTTGCGGAAGCCAGCGAAGAGCTGATGGAAAAGTATCTCGTCGACGAAACTCTTTCGGAAGAGGATCTCAAAGCCGGTATTCGCCATTTGACTCTGAATCATCAGGCGGTTCCTGTACTTTGTGGTTCTTCCTTAAAAAATAAAGGTGTTCAGCCGCTGCTCGACGCAGTTGTAGACTACCTGCCAAGTCCTAAAGACGTACCGAGTATCATTGGCCACGATCCTGTCGATCATAATATTAAGGTTGAGTGTCATCCCCAGAGAAAAGAGCCACTTACTGCTCTGGCATTTAAGGTGATTGAAGATTCCCATGGTGCGTTGACTTTTGTGCGCGTTTACTCTGGTGCACTGAAAGAAGGCGACAAGTTGATGGTTGCCACGAGCAAGCGCAAAGAACGCGCCAGTCGTCTACTTCGTATGCATGCAAGCACGCGCACTCGCATTGATGAGGCCGGACCCGGCGAGATTGTCGCTGTTCTCGGTCTGAAGTTTGCAGGAACTGGTGATACTCTATGCCTGGAATCGCGCTTGGTAGAGTTGGAACCGCCTAAGTTTCCGGCTACGGTTATCAGCATGGCGATTGAGCCGCGTACGAATGATGACCGCGACAAGTTGCTGGATGTGCTTAACAAGCTGACGCGTGAAGATCCGACGTTTCACTTTAAAACGGATGAAGAAACTGGGCAGCTGATTATTTCCGGGATGGGCGAGTTGCATCTTGAGATTATCAGTACACGCATTACTCGTGACTTCAAGGTGCAGGCCAAAACGGGTACACCGCGGGTGACTTACCGTGAAAGTGCGCAGAAAAAGGCTTCCGGTTCCGGTACGTTTGAGGAAACCATTGGCGGGCGTAGCCATTTTGCCAGTGTGGACGTTACTGTTGAACCCAATGCGAGTGCGACAGAGCCGGAGATTGAACTTGCTCTGAACGAAACGCAGGTATCCAAAAACTTTCATGAGGCGATTCGTGAAGGTGTTACCAGTGGTTGCATGTCGGGATCACTTGGCGGCTATCCACTGATTAACCTGAAGATTACTGTCACCGGCGGCAAAATGAGCGAAACGGACTCTTCGGATATGGCATTTACCGCTGCTGCTGACCGCGCACTTCGGGCAGCACTTGAAAAGGCTGGGCCGACGTTGCTTGAGCCTATTATGAAACTGGAGGTGACAACGCCGGATGAGTTCATGGGCAATATTATTCATGACTTGAACGGACGGCGCAGTGAAGTGACAGAAATCGGTGATCGTGGACACTTGCGTCTGATTCACGCACGCACGCCGCTTGCAGAGATGTTCGGTTACGCGTCGACCGTGCGCGGATTATCGACGGGGCGTGCGTCCTATAGCATGGAGCCTTGTGCGTATGCGCCGATTGCAAAGAAACGGTACAAAGACATCCTCGGATATGATCCGGATGATTTTCAATAAACTGAACGATTAAGAATTTAGCATTTTTGTTTGTTGTGTTTGTTGTGTTGTAGGAAAAAGAAGGAGTTTGTACAATGGCAAAAGAAGTATTTGAACGCAAGAAGCCGCACATCAACGTCGGCACCATCGGCCACGTCGACCACGGCAAAACCACCACGACCGCAGCGATCACCGCAGTTTCCGGCGCGATGTTCGGCGGCAAGGTCGTCAGCTACGACGAAGTCGCAAAGGCATCTGAGAGCCAGGGACGCCGTGACTCGACCAAGATTCTGACGATTGCGACCTCGCACGTCGAATATGAATCCGAACAGCGTCACTACGCTCACGTCGACTGCCCCGGCCACGCTGACTATGTCAAGAACATGATCACCGGTGCTGCGCAGATGGACGGCGCGATCCTTGTTGTTGAAGCCCCGTCAGGCCCGATGCCGCAGACGCGCGAACACATCCTGCTCGCCCGTCAGGTTGCTGTGCCGAAGATCATCGTCTTCCTCAACAAGTGCGACCTGATGGAAGGTGAAGAAGAACTGGTTGAACTCGTTGAAATGGAAATCCGCGAACTTCTGTCGAAGTATGATTTCCCGGGCGACGACATTCCGCTGGTTCGCGGTTCCGCTCTGAAGGCGATTGAAAACCCGTCCGACCCGGACACCGGTATTCCGGAACTCCTGCGCAAGATGGACGAGTACTTCGACATTCCGGAACGTGACGACCAGAAGCCGTTCCTGATGCCGATCGAAGACGTGTTCTCGATCAAGGGCCGCGGTACGGTTGTGACCGGTCGTGTTGAACGCGGACAGATCAAGATGCAGGACAAGATCGTGATCGTCGGCCTTGGCGACACACGTGAAACGGTTTGCACCGGCGTTGAAATGTTCCAGAAGACGCTTGATGCAGGTGTTGCCGGCGACAACGTTGGTGTTCTGCTTCGTGGTATCGAAAAGAAAGACGTTCAGCGCGGTCAGGTTCTTGCAGCCCCGAACTCGATCACCCCGCACAAGAAGTTTGTTGGCGAAGTGTACGTTCTGACCGCCGACGAAGGTGGCCGTCACACGCCGTTCTTCACTGGCTACCGTCCTCAGTTCTACTTCCGTACGACGGACGTGACGGGTATGGCGCTTCTGCCGGACGGCGTTGAGATGGTGATGCCTGGTGACAGCGTTACGATGAACATCGAACTGATCCAGCCGATTGCGATGGAAGAACAGCTTCGATTCGCGATTCGCGAAGGCGGTCGCACCGTTGGTTCGGGTGTTGTTACCAA
>QKHZ01000161.1 GCA_003249795.1 bacterium
TTATGTCAACGGCCTTAGCCACTTGTCCGATTTGCGAAAGCGAGAGTGTTTCAAAGGGAATGATCGGCTGCCATCAGGTGCATCAGTGCGTCCGGCGTGAGTGTGGTCATCTTTTCAGTGTGAGTGCGGACGAAAAAGCGGGTGAGATGGTGCCGGAAGATTCGGCCGATCATGATCGTTCTGAATACCGCAAGCGCAACCTTTCTTTAATTTCACGTTGGCAATCAGACGGGTTTCTGAAAAACGGCGATGGCGTTCTTGATATCGGCGCCGGTACCGGGCATATTGCTTCGGCTTTGCGCGAATCGGGCTCGTATGTGATTTCGTGTGTTGAAACCGGTGACGCGCTTCGTGAAGATCTGTGCAAGGGCGGGTTTTCCGCATACGAATCGATTGATGCAATTCCTCAGGACATTCCTGTTCACTGTGCATTGATGATCGAAGTGATTGAGCATCTGGAACATCCCGTTGATGTTTTGCGCCAGCTTTATCAGCGGATACACGTTTCAGGCGGAACGCTGTTTTTGACGACACCTGCAGGTGGAGCCCGTCAGCGCAGCCTGATCTGCCAAAATCAACTGACATTTCACAATCCGCAGCATGTTCAGTTTTTTACGCCGAACTCATTGGAATATGCTTTGAAAAAAGCCGGGTTTACTTCAGTCAAGTATCGCTATATGCCAGAGATGATGGCTTTCTTTAGCGGCGGGGGATGGGGGAAGTACCATCTCGTCCGCCTGAAGCAGCTATTGAAATATCATCTTGCCGGCGTGTTGCATATAACCGTTTATGCGCACTGAGGGCGGGATGCTTTTTTTTACGAAACGGTTGATCCTTGTTATTGAAAGCCGAGTGTGAAGCGTACCGGATTTTTATCCGGCGTCTTGTCGAGGATCGTCGCGCTTCCTGTTTTCGGATTCAGGCCGGTTTCCGGGTCGGAGAAGAAAATCCACTTGCCGTTTTGATCCGCATCTTCAAGAGTCCATTCCTGTCCGACTGTTTGTCCGGTTAGTGTAGCATGCCAGTCTGCGGCGGCAGTTTGTTTGCCAGATTCTTTCCATTTCTCTGAGTTGAGCCACGGAAAGATTGTCTGCCCTCCGGTTTTGAAATTCTCCCCTGTGACTTCAAACGAGCAGGCCGGAAGATCGTCTGCCCAGCGGATGGCGATTCTGACGCCGAAATGACTGAACAGGATTTCAAGGCGCTGCACATTGTTTGCTAGCCGTGAAAGCTGGTAGCGCTCAAATCCGAACTCCGTGTTAAGCAGACATCCTTGCCATAGATGAAACAGCCCCTTGTTTTGCGCTGCCCATGTCGCGCCGTTAAGTTGCAGGGACACGAGTTGATGGTGGCGGTTGTCGATTGTGAGGGCTACGGTTTTGCCGGAGACCTGAATGCCGTTGAAGAGGCCGGGACAGCGAAGTGCGGATAGTTCCTCCGCGCTGACGCCGGAGTTTTGCCAATACAATCGTGCTGCTTCAAGTTCCTGCCGCAATTTTGTTATTGTGTTTTGTGAGGCCGTGGCAAAGCACACCGAAAGGCCGAAGGTCGGGTCGTTGTCAATTTCCGCGTAGCGTTCTCGATATTCCTCCAGAAGCGGCTGAACGCGGTCGATGAGTGTGCATGCGTGATCGTAATTTTCCGGATTCCCGTTGCGAAGAAATGCAATCCAGTAATAGGTCGCCTGCGCGGAATATTGCCGGATTCTGGCGTCCCGCCGGATGCGCTTCAGCCCGACACTCCACTGCTGATAATCCTCTTCGCTGAAGAGTGCCGCGTTCTTTTCCAGAAGCGCCAGTGACTGTTCATAATATTGCGCGGCATCTTCCTTTTCTTTTCCGACCGCATCGATAAAGGATTGGTCGGGACAAAGCGAATGCTCGTTGATTGCAAAGTCTTTCGGAGAAAGGCTGCGCATGAACAGCTCGCCGCGTTGCAGCATCGAGAGGACGTTGCCCGGAGGCAGGAGCGCGCCGCTTGGTGTTTGCGTGACGTGCTGGCCGAGTTCATAGTAGGTTTTGCATCCGGCTTCATAGAGCCCTCGGTACAGTTCTTCTGCAACCGGTGCGGCCTCTTTGCCGTAGCGCTCGACGCAGAAATCGCGGGTGACATCACCCGTTGACACTCCGGGATCATTAATAAAACGGCAGAATGCGTAGAGGTTCAGTTCGTTGACGGTTCCGATGCAGCTCCAGCTGTGCGTGTTCTGGTGTTCGCAGGCGTGCCAGTCGACCCGGGCGACGACGCCACGGCATCCCATCTGGCGTGCGCAGTGCAGGCGGTAGCGGATCTCCTCGGCCATGCTGAAGGGTGTTTTACTGACGTTGTTGTACTCCATCGGCAGTGACAGTTCCATCAGCGTCGGCTGCTGGTGTGCCATTTCCCTCAGCGCAAAGTTGAGCGGATATCCGGGCTGGAAATCAGACTCGACGCCTTTACCCATGATCGTCAGTTCCGGACTCACGCGTCCTGCGGCCTGCAAAAACGACGGCATATACGAGTTTGCGTCCGGTGCGAGACTGATCCCGTCATCGCCTGCACCGTGGTTGCGGAAGATGATTTCTTTGCCTAGTGCGCGGCAGGTTTCAAAACAGGTGCGGAACATTTTCTCAAACCGGATATCCAGCGGCAACTGACCGCCGATGCCGTTGGCGGTGATCCATTCGCCTTCTTTCTGCTCGCCGGTGCAGGTCAGTACCAGTCCGCTTACGAGTGGAAAGAGCCGGAAGATTTCTGTCAGGTTCCACTTCAAATAATTCCAAAGCTCAGGATTATCGAAGTCCACCCACTCTGCTCCGACTTTATTGACAAAGCCGACCGGCATCCGGATCTCGCGCCGCCAGAGGTACAGCTTCATTCCTGCGGCGTGGATTTTTTCAGAGGCGTGGCGCAGTTCGTTCTGGTGGTTTTCCATAAACGCCAGCGCTTCTTCGTCAACCGGCGGCACTCCCCAAAAGCTGTGGTCAAGAACCTGATACTTGTCCCACTCCGTGGTCATGTGGAAAATGGTTTGGATGCCGAAGCGCTTGGCGTACGCGATGATCCGGTCAAGGTTTTCGTCGGTCAGGGATGCGATTTCCAGCACGGGAAACTCAAATGATTGGTTGTTCATGTTATCCTTCTTTTTCGGTGGGTGTCCGCATCTTGTGTGCTTCTGGGTAAAAGCTGCGATTGCGGTTATCCTATCCTATTGTAAAAGCTATGCAACTTCCGCGGACCGCATTTTCCTGGAGAAAAGAACGGGGTGAAGATACATATCAGGGTCAACATGTTCCGGTTTGCGGTGATCGCTTTTTCTGGAAAATGGTGATCATCTTGACGCAAGCGTGACTGGCAGAAGGAGATATTCATCTGCGGCGTTTGTGATGGTGTCAGAAGTCTCACCGGAAACGGTTTGGTAGAAAAATAATCAGTTTTTTGAGAATATTTTCATTCACGACGACATCTTCAAAATCAATTGAAGCATACCGGATATCTGTATTGAAGTTCGATATTTGCGTCATTCGTTTCTGTGCGGCGGGAAAAAACTTGCCTGTGCTTTGCCCTCAAGCTACAGTAACTCTGATACGTTAACCATGAGGATCGATGAGTCAGAACGCACGGTTTTCGGGCTTGAACGCTTATGCAATCGAGGTGGATATATGCTTGCTCTGAAACAGATTACGCAACTGCCAAGTGCAAAACCTTATCTGAAAGGCGGTGCCAGCCGGTTGACATCCGGTTCGATCAGTATCGATGCCGGCGAGTTTCCGGTGTTGTTGTTGCGGCTCTCCGACGGAAGCCGTGGCGGGATGATCTCGATCGATGCCGGTGCCGGTCAATTTTCCTCACTCTGTCAGAAGGAAGTCTCCGGTGCGGTCGAACGGTTGCTGGCGTTTGACAAGAGTGACGCCAAGGTCGAAGGCGTTCTGATTGGCGGCAATGACCTGACCAAGTATCGGGTTGAGCGCTTTCGGGAAACGGTTCGCGAGTTGAAGCTGGATGTCCGCGAGTTTGATGTCCTCGGGGCGTTTTACCGGAAGATCTGGTTTGATATCAGTAAGGGCGAAGTCTCTGTGTATCGCGAGCAGTCTCGCGCCGAAGACTGGAACCCGTCATCGGGCACATTGGGGATCGACTCCGGAACGCGTGTGTTTTCCGAGGGGCAGGTCGGCGGGGTGGTTGCAAACGCTACGCGATTCTTTCGGGAAAAGGTCACGTTTCAGGCGCTGCGTGAGGTCGTGCTGCCCGATTGGCTCGCTAGCCGTCCCGGGGAGCCGTTTTCGTTATGGAGCGCTGCGTGCAGTGGCGGGGCCGAAGCCTATTCGTATGCGATGTATCTGCACCGTTTGATGACCCGCGTCAAACGTCCGTGTCCGTTCAAGATTTTCGGCACAGACATCAATGAGCGGTTACTGGAACAGGCAAAGACCGGGATCTATGATGTGCAGCCGCGCGAGGCCGATTCGTACGGGAAATATTTTACGACTTACGGCAAGCTGGACGGCACGAAGCTGTCGCTGAACGATTCGATCCGCCGGTTTGTGTCGTTCAAGCCGTTTGATCTCAAGCAGCCGGTTCGTCGCCGCCGTTTCAGTTACATTATCTGCGCGAATGTGTTTCAATATTACGATGACGATGCGCGCAAACATTTTCTGACCAACTTCATCAACGCCACGGATCGGCCGGGTTATATCTTTGTCGGCCCCTTGTCGCAGGCGATGCAGCGGTGGTTGCCGTGCGAGTGGATCGGCCGGTACAAGCTGATCCGGGTGGAGTAACTTTTCCTCAGAACCGGCGGGCAGCTTGTTTCAGAATGCGTATGTGGTTTTGGATCTGCGTAGCTATTCTGCGTAGCGATGCTCTATGGGCAGGAAGGGAATAATGACTTTTCTTGATCATATTTCAGCATGGCCGAAGTGGGTTGCCGCTGTCGTATCCGTGTTGTCCATTGGTCTTGTCAGTATGGGGGATTATCTGACAGGCGAGGGAATCAATTTTTCTATTTTTTATCTATTTCCAATTTCATTGTCAACGTGGCGTTACGGAAGGCGGGTCGGCGTTTTCTTTTGTGTCTGTTGTGTTGCAGCGTGGGGGATACTCGATTTATCCAGTAGCACGACGTTTCACGGATGGCCTATTGAAATATGGAACACCTGTGTCCGGTTTGCTTTTTTTCTGGTCATTTGTTATGACGCCGCTGCATTAAATGATGCATTGCAGAAAGAGCGTCGGTTGTCTCGCTTGGATGGGCTGACCTGGCTTGCCAACAACCGCCATTTTCTTGAGCGTCTGGAGGAGGAGGTCGAGCGCAGTCGGCGGTATGGCCATCCTTTTAGTCTGGTGTATCTGGATCTGGATAATTTCAAAGCGGTGAACGATCAATTCGGGCACGCAGTTGGTGATCGTTTGCTGCAGGAAGTGGCCCGATGTCTTACTGACGGGTTGCGCCATACCGATCTTGCAGGGCGCCTTGGCGGCGATGAGTTTGCAGTGCTGCTGCCGGAGACCTCGGACGTTGACGGTAAAATGATTATGCAACGGATCGGTTCGGCGCTGACGCGAGTGGCCTCTGTCAATGACTGGCCGGTGGGTTTCAGCGCGGGGCTTGTGTATTTTACTTCGCCCGTCGCGGATGCGGAAACGGCGATTCGTGCGGCAGATAACTTGATGTATAACGTAAAACAACGTGGGAAGAATGACGTCGCCACGGCTGTCTATGCCGATCCTGCTGCGTGATCGTCGTGAGGACGTTTTCTATTTTTGAGTGAAAACAACATCGACAACATCGGCGATCGGTTGGTAGCCAATCTTTTGATAGATGTTGTTTGAGGTGGGATTGGACAGGTCTGTGTACAGCGTGCAGAATTGCCGTCCTGTGTTTAGCGCGTGCTGCGACATTTTTCCGACCAGTGCGGTTGCATATCCCTGCCTGCGTTTTTCGGCAGGCGTATAGACAAATGAGATACAGATTCCCTTTGGGGTCGGCCTTCTGAAAGCCGCCATGCTGAGAAGCTCGTCATGATGCCAGACATAAAGCTCCCCACGTTCCACCATCTCACCGACCTGTTTTCGCATCCGTTCTTTTTCTTCCGAAAGATGGACCTGCCGCAGAAACGAAATCGCCCAATCGGTCAATTGTCCGATCTCCTCTTCTTGAGCAGGCCGGAACGAGCCGGGAATTTCGGCAAGAGGATTGACCGTGCGCAACTCATAGATCCGTTGTTGCATCCCAGCGTTACTCGTGCAATCGTTCAGTGTACACCACTGCGCAGCGAAGGCTTCAGCAGTCCGCCGTTCTGCCAGAACTGCGGGAACAGGCCAGTTCTCCCCGTATAAATATTCAGCCAACAGTTTCAGCGCACCGGAATCGTTTGCTGTCAGAGAAGAGAGTTGCAATTTATATGGCGGCGTCATCAGGGCGATGAGATGCAACTCGTCGTCATCTGCTACCGTTGCCAGAAATGGTGCGGAACCAAAGTGGTTCGGATTTTCCGCCAACTGCTGGCTGATTGAGAGCATCAGCCCATACAGCGTTTCCTGTTGCTCAAAGATCGTTCGCGTTTTGTCCAAAAACAGGGACGCGTCTGTATACGTCTGAATTCTGATCATCAGAGAAAGTGTGTTCCTTCAAAAGAGATATCCTGTGTTTTTAAATGCGTTTATTGTTCGCTGTGCAGCACCCGTGCAAGCATTTCGGCTACATCGGTTTTACGGAAGGGCTTTTGCAGGAATCCAACGACCCCCGGTTCAGACAGCAGTTCGTTCAGTCCGTGTTCGCGCGTAAATCCAGAGGAGAAGATGACGGGGACAGTCTTGTTCCGTTTCCGGATGGCAAGGAATGCGTCCCGCCCGCTTTTCTTCGGCATGACAACGTCGAGAATGACCAGATCGAATTCATCCGGATTGGATTCAAAACGGTTGCAGGCGTCTTCTCCGTTTTCCGCGAGAACGACATGGTATCCCAGGCTCTGCAGAATCATTTCGGCGGCCATGCGCATGAACGGCTCGTCGTCAGCCAGCAGGATTTTTTCAGATCCGGTTCGGATCGCTTTTGTAGGAACTGATTTCTTTTCCGTCTCTTCGAATGATTCCTCGACAGGCAGATAGATCCGGAAAACCGTTCCCTTTTGCAATTCACTGTAAACCTGAATCCGGCCGTGGTGTTCCTGTACGGTTGCATATACGGATGCCAGCCCCAGTCCGGTTCCTGTGCCGACTTCCTTGGTGGTGAAAAACGGTTCAAAGATCCGGCTGATGATATGCGGCCGGATGCCTGTTCCTGTATCGGAAACGGAGACGACAAGATAAAGTCCAGGACGAAGCCGCTGTTCGGCAAATGATGTCTCTTCCTGATCAAGCCGGATGTTTTCCGTCGAATAGATCAGCGTGCCGCCTTCGGGCATCGCATCGCGTGCGTTGATTCCGAGGTTCAGGAACGCATTCTGCAGTTGCGTCGGATCGCCGACGACAACCGGGGCTTCCGCTTCAAGCCGGGTCACAACCTCGATGCGCCGGTCGATACTGTGCTGCAGGATCGATACCGCATCGCCGATGCAGTCGTGTACGCTGATCGGCGTGGAGAGGGTTTTGCCTTTGCGTGAAAAATCGAGCAGCATTTGTGTCAGCGATGACGCTTGTTCTGCTGCGCCGATAATGAGGTCGACCATTTTCTTCGCCTGCGGATTGTTCTCGACAATCGGCCCCAGCAGGTCAGCGGCTCCAAGGATTCCTCCAAGCATGTTGTTGAAGTCGTGTGCGACTCCTCCTGCGAGTTGGCCGATCGCGTCCATCTTCTGGCTCTGGTGCATCTGTTCTTCCAGATGAAGTTGCTCGGTTACGTCACGAAAGACCAGGACAACGCCGGCGATACTGCCGTCTTCGCTGCGGATAGGAGAGGCGCTGTCGGCGATGAAGCGTTCTTTTCCGTCTTTGTCGATCAGGATTGTCCGTCGGTGCAGGTGTACTGCGCGTCCTGTTGCGATGACAGCTTCCGCTGGGTCGGGATGCCGCTTGCGCGAGTCGCCGTCGATGATGCGGAAAACATCCTGTAATGAGCGGCCTGCCGCATCGCTCAGCTTCCATCCGGTCAGGCGTTCGGCGATCGGGTTCATGCGCAGGATGTTACCGTCTGTATCCGCGGCGATAACGGCGTCTCCGATGGAATCGAGGGTTGTCTGCAGGTTCGCCTCACTCTGGTGGAGTGCCATGTTATGAAATGCGAGGCTCGAGATTTGTCTGGCGATCAGGTAAAGGGCATTGCAGACTTTGGCAAACTGTTCCACTGACATCACGGTCACTTCGTCCAAAGCCGATTTGAACTCGTTCAAATCCGCGCCGATTTCGCGGGCGTAGGCGAGCATGGTCTCTTCGTTTTGCGCATCGTTTCTGATTTGTCCAATCAGCCAGTTGGCGATGTGTCTGTCGCCGACGCAGATACTGGTGCCACCGTCCCACAAACCTCCGCTCAGGCATGGTTGCATGATCGGCCCGTTCGGATGGAGTTTACCGAGTGCGGCGTCGGAGCGCATGCAGTTCTGGCAGCCCTTTTCAGTTTTTCGGATGACTTCAGAGCAGAGTCGGCAGAAGTTTGATGGTTTTGTAATGGGGATGCCATCGACATCCGTGATGATGGATGCGACGCCTGTGGCTTCGGCAAATGCATCCTGTATCTTTTGCAGTTGCACAAGATCAATCAAATCGGTCAGTTTGAGCGATGACGATTGCATAGCCGTTCCTGAAACATCTCAATGATTTAGTATATATGTTTTATGTATCCCGACAGTTTCACTATACGACTTCTGCAAGTTGCGCGCAATTGATTTTCCGGATGAACGATGAATTGTTTTGATTGCTGTGTTTCATAAAAACAAACGCCCTGCATGGAGAATGCAAGGCGTTGCGAGATTGATGCTGTGAAGGAGATCGCCGGTTAGTCCGGGGTGTTGGCGGCTTCGTATTCCGCTTCGAGAGTGTGCAGATCCCCGCGCAGGGAAAATTTTGCAGCAATCGATGCCTTGTCGATAAACAGGATGCCGTTGAGGTGGTCGATTTCGTGTTGCAGTGCACGCGCCAGCAAACCATCGCCCTCAATTTCGATTTCATTGCCCTCAAGGTCCTGAGCCTCGACGGTGACCTGTTCCGGTCGGCTGATTGATGCCGAGAGCCCCGGCAGACTCAGGCAGCCTTCTTCTGCGGAGACCTTCTTTTTGCTTTTGCTGATGATTTCCGGATTGATCAGAACCATCGGGTTACGCTCTTCCGGCGTGGTGTCGATTACAACCATCCGGATGCTTTTGCCGATCTGCGGGGCGGCAAGGCCGACTCCGTTTTCTTCATACATGCTCTCGATCATTTCCGCAGCCAGCGCCCGGAGATTGTCGTCAATCACTTCCACCGGCTTTGCGACCAGCCGCAAAACGGGGTCTGGGTAACAGCATACTTGCAGCATTTTTATCCTTTCGGATCAGGGGTGGCCTGGACGATTTTCAGGCTCCCGACACAATAAACTCATTTCTGCAAAGCATACCTTCCTTTGCAGCAGCGACGTCGTGTGCCGCTCTATTATTAGTTTACTCTGAAACCGCATGAATGCAATCCCTGTTCATTTCGAAGGCTCAGGAAATTTTCGGTTGAATTTGCGACGGTGGCGGCTAGTCTCTATAAATTGATCTGTACGCGCCGTGTAATACTTCGGCACTGGGAAAGGTTAACATGCTTGGGATTGTGCTGGGGTTGTTTGCGGCGCTGATGCAGTCGGTGTCCTATCTGTGCTCGCGTCATGTTACCCACCGGTTTAACGCTGGCAGTGTCCGTCTTCTGGTGCTCTCGCATCTTTGGATGGGAGCGATTTCGTCGATTGCCGCAGTGTTGTATTGGCCGGATGGGATGCCACCGCTGGGGCAGTATATCTGGCCGCTGGCGGGGACGATGTTTTTTTATCTGCTGGGGCAGATCGGGTTGTTCATGGCGCTGAAGTATACCGAGGCCTCACGGATCTCGCCGCTGTTGGCGCTGAAGGTGGTGATTCTGGCGCTGATCGGGACGATCTTCCTGTCGCTGAATCTGAACCTCTGGCAGTGGGTAGCTGTCTGCATGGCGCTTGGTGGTGCGGCGTTGTTAAACTGGTCTGGCGGAAGCCTTCCGTTCAAGGCGATTCTCTGGCTTCTGTTCACTTGTCTGAACTACTCGTTGTCTGACCTGAACATTCTCGTGATGATTGAGCATATGCAGCCTCTGCCGGCGATGAAGGCTGCGCTGATCGGGAATTTCTGCAGCTATGCTCTTGGTGGCGCGTGCATGCTGCCGCTGCTGTATTTCCATCGCAAGGCACCCAAAGAGCAGTGGATCGGCGCGTTTCCGTTTGCGGCATCGTGGTTTGTGGCGATGCTGTTTCTGTTTACATGTTTTGCGCAGATCGGGGTGGTGTACGGTAATATCATTCAGTCCACGCGCGGGATCATGTCGATCCTGATCGGTGCGATGCTTGCCTCGCGGGGTGCGGTTCATCTTGAGGCGGTTGTGGCCCGAAGTGTGTTTGCCCGCCGTCTGTTTGCGGCACTTCTGACACTGGCGGCGATTGTGATTTATCAGGGAATGAAGCCATAAATCCTCATCGCGGCTTTCATCTGCACAGTCGCGCCCCTTGACGATGACAGCATCGGTTTGCACCGATGCTGTCATCGCCTGCGGGCGCTTCTGTCCATCTGTTGCGCCCGGGTGTGTGCGGGGTTGAAGAGTATGCGGGTTTGAATGCGTCAGGTTGTGCGGGACTTGACCGCTCTTCAGGGTCAGGTCAGTTCGAAGAATGCGCCAGCGCGGCGGATTTCGGTCAGGATCTGGTCTGCCAGAGGATCGATATCCTCATCTGAAAATCCCAGCCTCTCGTATGCCGACGCGTCGATGCGCGGAATTCGGCTGTCACCGCCAAAGCCCAGACACAGCGCCCGGACAAAGATATCGGCCAGGTGGACAATCGGGCAGATCGGCTGTTCAAGTTCCGATTCCGACGGGGTATGGTGGTGCTGGACGACTTCGACCATCGCCAGCGGCAGGTTCCATTTCTCCATCAGCAGTCCACCGACGTCGCCGTGGGTGAAGTCGAGCAGGTGATTCTCCGCCTCGAGGAACAGGCAGTCCTGTTTTTTCACATACTTGATGACTTGTTCAAATTCGTCCGGCATGAACTGGTTCATGACAGCTTTTCCGATATCGTGCAGAAGCCCTGCCATGAAGCTGTCGTCGATAGCCTCAAACCGTGCGCGGCGGGCGATGACCTGTGCGGCGATTCCGGTGCAGATCGAGTGGCGCCAGAACGCGTGCAGGTCAAAGACTTTTGTCCGCTTGTCGAATGCTTCAAACATGAACGCTGATAGTGCGAGGTTGCGGATCGCGTTGAACCCGAGGATGACGACCGCATGCGTGATGGACGTGATCCGGCGGGGGAATCCGTAAAACGGCGAGTTGACCAGCTTCAGGATCTTTGCGGAGAACGACATGTCTCGGCTGATCACTTCGTTGATGTCGGCCGCTGACGTATTCGGGTCGCGCACGAGTTGGTTGATTTTCATCACCACGTCCGGCAATGTCGGCAGGTTGCTGATATTGTCGATGGTTCTGCGCAGGTCAGCCATGCAGGTCTCCGTTTTCGGCATGGCGCAGTGCGATGGCCTGCAGCCGCATCATCCGCGGATCGTTCTGATGGTGGAAAAACATGTGGCGGATGCGCTGGGTGTAGAGTGCAATTTCGTTTTCGTCCCCGCCGCCGTTGTCGGACTCTTCTTCCTCGTTGATCGGAAGGGCGACAATGCCGCGGCGTTTGAGAATTGCCAGATGCTGGTCGGTCAGGATCGTGCCTTTGCCAAGCAGAGGCGTGCCGCGCGCGTCAGAGACGTCGTCGGCCAGTATCATACCGGCATGTGTTTCCGCAATCGGAATTAATTTCATGTTCATCCTGCCTGATCACGCAGCTCGATGTGGCGTGCGTGAAATATTTCCTATAGCGTACGAACCGCAACGGATGAATGCAACCTTATTTCTCCGTAATCGCTGACGATCCGGTCAGGATTGAATCGGGTCGGGGTCGACCGTGTCGGTTGCGCTTCCGTTTGCGGAACCGTCGTCATTCTTTTTTGTATCACCATCTCTCATGCGAAGAATGCTGTCGGTTCTGCCGATAACGACAATGCTGTCACTGGGTTTGATCACTTCTTCCGGTTTGGGCAGAAACACAAAGCCTTCCGGAACAAACTGGCGGATGGCGAGGACAAATACGTTGTACCGGTTACGCAGTTTCAGTTGTTGCAGGGTCTTTCCGACAAATGACGGCGGAGGTGCGACCTCGACGACTTCGTACGATTCCGGCAGCGGCATGAAGTCGAGCAGGTTCGGGTTGTCGATCCGTCCGGCCACGCGCTTTGCCACTTCCCGCGCCGGGAAAATGATATCAGTCGCGCCAACCGAGCGCAGGATCGTGGCGTGGTCGTCGCTGATGGTGCGTGCGTGGATGCGGGTGACGCCGAGTTTTTTCAGGTGCAGTGCGGCGAGGACGCTGGCTTCCATATTGTCGCCGAGACTGATGACCGCTTCGTCAAACTCGCGGGTGACGGCCTGCTTGAGACTGTCGTAATTGCGTGCATCCAGAATCAGCGCACGCGAGACAAAGTCCGCGATCTGGTTGACTTTCTGCTCATCGATATCCACGGCCATGATTTCATGACGCTTGGACAATGCCCGCGCCAGTTCCATTCCGAACGTTCCCAGCCCAACAATCAGAATCGTTTTGCGCTCACTCATCCGATCACCACCTTTCCTTCCGGCAGTCGCACCAGTTCGCGTTTGCCGCCAAACGCCCAGAACGCCAACGTCAGCGGTCCGAGCCGTCCAATAAACATGGTTAAAATAATCCAGATCTTGCCTGCGGCCGACAGCCCCGGCGTAATCCCCGTCGTCAGCCCGACGGTGCCGAATGCCGAAACCTGCTCAAACAGTGCATCGGCAAAACGGATGTCTTTTCCTTCAATCGCCAGCAGGAACATCACCCCAAGAACCGAGAGGACGACCGCAAGACTGACAAGCAGCCGCGCGCGCGCGACCAGTTCCGGTGTAAGTCGGCGCCCCAGAACGCAGACATCCTGTTTGCCGTTCAGTTGCGCCCAGACCCAGCTGAGCCACACCGCGATGGTCGTGGTCTTGATCCCGCCGGAGCAGGAGCCGGGAGAGCCGCCGATCATCATCAGGAGGATTGTCAGGCACAGCGCCGCCGGGGGCATGTCGTGCAGGCCGATTGAGTTGAACCCGGCGGTGCGGGACGTAACCGATTGAAACAGGCAGTCGAGCCAGTCGCCCGTGCCGAACAGTGCAAAAAGCCCCCATCCGCCGAACAGCAATAACCCGCTCATGCAGAGTACGAGCTGGCTGTGGAATGACAGGCGGAATGTTTTTCGTGCCGTACATTCGTCCCAGAGCTCAAGCAGAACCGTGTGCCCAAGCCCGCCCAGAATGATCAGAACCGAAAGTGTTCCGAGTACCGCGGTGCTGTCGGAGAAGCGGCAAAGGCTGTCGTTCCATAATGAAAAACCGGCGTTGCAGAACGAGCTGATTGAATGAAAAATTGCGGCGTAGACCGCATCGACTGCGCTCATCGTCGCCCAGAATTCAGCAAACAGGACAAGCGCGCCGACGGCTTCGATCCCGATTGTGACGAGGACGATCTGACGGAAGATCCGCCGCAGGTCGAAAAGGATCTCAGGTCTGAGCATTGTTTCTTCCAGCGCCTGACTGGAGACGAGAGAG
>QKHZ01000192.1 GCA_003249795.1 bacterium
GGAAAATGAACGAGAATGCAGGCAAGTACTCAGGGCTTGACCGTTTCCGCTGCCGTGAAAAACTGGTTGAGGAGTTGAATACCAACAATCAGCTTGAAAAGATCGACGAACATAATCACAAAGTCGGACACTGCTATCGTTGCTCGACCGTGATTGAACCGTATCTGTCGGAGCAATGGTTTGTGAAGATGAAGCCTCTGGCAGAAAAAGCGATTGCCGCCTCCAAGTCGGGACAAGTGCAGTTCCATCCCGCACGGTGGGAGCGAGTGTACCTTTCGTGGCTTGAAGAAGTCCGCGACTGGTGTATCAGCCGCCAGATCTGGTGGGGTCACCGGATTCCGGTCTGGTACTGTCAGGATTGTAATGAAATGATGGTTGCTCGAGATGATCCGTCAAAATGTTCGAAGTGCGGTTCTGAGAATATTAAACAGGATCCGGATGTTCTAGACACCTGGTTCAGCTCGGCTCTCTGGCCGTTTTCCACGTTGGGCTGGCCGGACAAAACAGCAGAACTCGGCTATTATTACCCGACTAACACCCTTGTTACTGACCGCGGGATCATCTATTTCTGGGTCGCGCGAATGGTTATGATGGGACTGAACTTCCTTGGCAAAGTCCCGTTCAGCCACGTGTATATCCATGGTACGATTCTGGATGAAAATGGCGCGAAGATGTCGAAGAGTAAAGGAAACGGCATAGACCCGCTGGTCATGATCCAAGGCGGAAAACAGGAACGTTTTGGGAAAGAGTTCGAATATGAAGGCTATGGTGCCGATGCGGTGCGCTATACCCTTGCAGCCCTCACAACCGAAGGACAGGATATCCGTCTGAGCCCGACACGGTTTGAGATGGGGCGCAATTTTATCAATAAGGTTTGGAACGCAAGCCGCTTTGTCATGATGCGCCTTGCAGACTCAGTTGAAGACACCACAGAAGTCAAAGATGAGGAGCTTCAGTTTGAAGACCGTTGGATTCTCTCTCGGCTTGAGGCTGTTATTTCAGATACGACAAATGCAATCGATGATTTTAAGTATTCAGATTTGGCCAAAGCCATTTACGATTTCACATGGCGCGATTACTGCGACTGGTATGTTGAAATCGTAAAATCACGTCTGGCTGAAGGCGGCCGTCAGGCACAGGTCGCTTCACGTGTTCTGGCATGGGTTCTGGATAATATCCTGCGGATGCTGCACCCAATTGCACCGTTCTTTACCGAAGAGGTGTGGACAAGATTAAAAGGCTTTGCGCATCATCGAGGTCTGGAAGCAAACCCTGCAGATCCGTCCGCGTTTCTGATGCTGGCTCAATGGCCGCAGCCCTGCCCCGTCCGTCGGGACGAAAGCCTCGAGTCGACAATGGTTCGCGTACAGGATGTTGTTCGCGCAATACGGAACGTCCGCTCGAAGTTCAATATCCCGCCAAAGGCAGAGCTTTCCGCTGTCATCAGTGCTGCGGATGAGGTCTATGGTCAGCAGCTTTCCAGTCAGATTGCATTGATCCGCTCTCAGGCTGGCGTCACTCATGTTGACATCGGTTGCGGTCTTGAAAAACCGGCTCAGTCATCTGCTGAGGTTCTTGATGGTGCGCAGGTTTTTGTTCCTCTTGCTGGCCACATGGATGTTGAGCTTGAGCTCAAACGCGTCAACAAAGACCGCGACAAAAAGATTGCATGCCTTGAGGCTTTAAACAGGAAGCTAAAAAACCAGCAATTTATGGAAAAAGCGCCGCAAAATGTTGTTGAACAAGAAGAAGCCCGCAAAATCGAATTGACTCGGCAGATTGCGGAGCTAAATGACCTAGCTGGCAGTTTGGGTGCAAACAGCAATTGAAATATAATCCACCGCATCAAGTGGCTTCTGCTGCCTGATGCGCACTGTGATCGATATTGATTCTGTTTATTGTGTTGAAGCAGTATGGTTGATGGTGCAGAAGCGTGGCGCATAGCCATGTCCATGAAGCCCGAGTTTTGAAACAAGGAAAGGGTGAGTGATGGCAATGCGTCCTCGTATGCAACAAAAGAAAAACGATGTCCTTTCGAAATGGTCGGTTGACGATGCGATCGACCAATATGGTATCGAACGCTGGGGGGCAGGTCTTTTTACCGCCAATAGTAAGGGGAACGTCTGCCTTGCCGCGAATGGCGATTCGCCTGAGATCGACCTTAAGGCTCTTATTGATGAAATCCAGCTTCGCGGGTTGGAGCTGCCGGTCTTGCTGCGTTTTACCGATATCCTGCGTCAGCGGATGGGGATTCTTCACAAAGCATTTGACGCGGCAATCAAGGAAAACAACTTTCAGGGAGAGTATCGCGGGGTGTTCCCGATCAAGGTGAACCAGCACCGGCATCTTCTTGAAGATCTTGTTACTATCGGAAAAGATTATCACTTCGGCCTTGAAGCCGGATCAAAACCGGAACTTCTGATTGCTCTTGCCCATCACTGTGATCCCGAATCGTTAATTGTCTGCAATGGATTCAAAGACTGCGACTATGTTGAAACTGCTCTTGAAGCGCTTAAACTTGGGATCAAAATTTTCCTTGTCGTAGAAAAACCTGCAGAGCTGGAAATGATTCTTCATTCTGCAAAGAAATTGAATGTCGAGCCGATGATCGGAATTCGAATGAAACTTGCAAGCCGTGGTCGTGGCATGTGGGAAAGCTCCGGCGGCGACCGCAGTAAGTTCGGATTGTTCTGCTCTGAGTTACTTGATGCGATTCAATTACTCAAACGCAAGCGTATGTTGAAATGTCTCCAGTTGCTTCATTTTCATGTTGGAAGCCAGATCACGGATATCCAGCGAATTAAAACAACACTGCGTGAAGCCTGTTCAATCTTTATTGAAGTCAATCGCCTCGGTGCTGAAATCAAGTACCTTGATGTCGGCGGTGGTCTGGCTGTAGACTATGACGGTTCGCACACAAACTATGCGTCTTCAGCAAACTATACAGAGCGCGAATATGCGGCAGACGTTATCTACCACATTGCAATGGCCTGTCAGGATGCAAAAATTCCGCACCCGACAGTAATTACCGAATCTGGTAGATTTCTGGCAGCCTACCACTCTGTTCTTGTCGTGGAAGCGTTAGGCACGGGATCTCCCGCCAATAACCTTGATGTGCCAAAGCTATCCAAAAAGTCGCCAGAACTTCTACAGCGTATCGCGGAAACATACACAACCCTTTCGCCCAAAAACTTCCAGGAAGCCTACCATGACGCGATTGAAGCCCGTCGCGAGGCTCTTATGCTCTTTAACCTTCGGCATATGTCGTTGGAAGACCGTGCAAAGATTGAAACGTATTTCTGGCTGATCTGTCAGAAAGTCTATCAGATGTCAAGCAAGCTTGATTATTGCCCGGATGATCTTGATGGGCTTGAGGCAACGCTTTCAACCTTTTACTACTGCAATTTCTCGGTCTTTCAGTCTGTTCCTGACCACTGGGCGATCAAGCAACTGTTTCCGATTACTCCGCTCCACCGTTTGGACGAAAAACCGCGTATCGAGGCCATTCTTGCTGATATCACCTGCGATTCCGACGGAGTTATCGACCGATTCGTCGATTTAAAAGACGTAAACGATACGCTGAAGCTACATCCGCTGAAACAGGGTGAACCTTACTATATCGGCATATTTCTTGTTGGCGCGTATCAGGAGATCCTTGGCGACCTGCACAACCTATTCGGCGACACAACCGTTGTACATGTATCATCAACACCGCAAGGTTATATGATTGACAAAACACTGACTGGTGAAACGGTTATGGATGTTCTTGATTATGTCCAGTTCGGTCGAACTGATTTTCTAGCACAGGTTCGCAATCGCGTCGAAGAAGCATTGCGTCAAGGTAATATCTCGCTGGATGAATCGGCTTCATTCTTGCGCAAGATCGAGATGGGGCTTGACGATTATACCTATCTTGACTCAACTCATTTCCGTTCGCAAACGCACGTATGCCGGTAAATGGTATTTATGAATTTTGAGTAAAAGGCCGCAGATAGAGCCTGCGGCCTTTTACTATGTTTGAACATCCGAGTGTGAAAAGAAAAACCCTGGAAGAAATCTTCCAGGGTTATCTAATTTGGCGCGGTGGACGGGACTCGAACCCGCGACCACCAGATCGACAGTCTGGTACGCTAACCAATTGCGCCACCACCGCTTTAAATGCTTATTAGTCTCTTAAAAGCATGGGAAGAATCATACAGAAGGAAGGCAACAAGTCAATCCATTTTTCTTAAAAAAGTTTCCGTTCAATGAAGAATTTATTTTCATCATATTCGCGCAAATGTTAACAACTGTTTTTTGCTTGACAATGAGCATAGAAAACACGAAAGCTTCATCGATTAAACCAAGCGTCCGTAGCGATCAAACATGACTTCGCGAATTTCTTTTCTCACAGATTCAGGCAACACATCAATTCTGGATCCGAAAAGAGCATGAAACAATTTCCACAGCCGCAACCACACGCCAACACCTAGGATCGTCAACGACAGCAAACGGAATTGAAGTGTAATCGTACGCAATTTTGTTTCTACTTCCGAGTTCTGTCCAGTACATGGCTGTTTAAAAAAGATAAGACGTTGAAGGTCTCTTATTGCCTCTTTCCGCTCGCAATCGAAGACGTGAACAAGCCAGCGAAACTCAAGCATCTTCATTTCCATCGCCGGTGAAATTTCGACTCCATTTTCACGACCCGTCTGAAGAATTCGGTCATAACTCATCGCGACCGTGCGAATCATGTTTTCAAGCCCGATCACTCGTCGCCCGTTTTTCATATGAATCCTATAGTGACAAATGGCATCCGGTTGATCAACAACCTTTACGCCCAATGCAACAGCACGACCAAAATATTCAGACTCATCCCCATATCGCAATGACGTATTCCATAAGCCAATACGAAAAAGACTCGTACGACGAGAAAGCGGGGCCATTGTGATAAAATGGCCTTCGCAAACGAACGATTCAAGCGTATATTCCCGTGCAGGCAATTCAATGGGATCTGACAGTTTCTCAGGATTAACAAAATAACAGACTTGCCCGACGGAAATATCCACATTTTGATGTTCACGAAAAAACTGAACCTGCAATGAGAGCTTGTGCGGATCTAGCAAGTCATCTGCATCCAGATATTGCAGAAACTCTCCCCTGCTGCGTAAAAGGCCTTCATTTCTTGCACCAGCAGCACCAACATGTGACAATCGTACATAGTGAAAACAAGAAGGTCGGAATTTCTGTGTATACTGCTCAGCAATCTGCGGCGTATTGTCAGAGCTATCATCGTCAATAAGGATCACTTCAATATCTGGATATGTCTGCGCAAGAACAGAATCAAGCGTTTCGGGTAAAAATAATCCATGATTATGCGCTGGGATAACCACACTGACAAGCCCCGGAACTTCTTCGACTTGAATTGGTGAACAGGATTGGAGGGGATTACTCGTCACGGATTCGTCCTTGCCACAGAATAAAGTCGCTTAGGATTCAAGCCGCTCAACGCAAACAACATTGCGACCCGCATGTTTTGCGTCGTATAGAGCTGCATCAGCACGGGCGATCAGTTTTTGAGGAGTATCACCAGCTCTGGCCTGTGCTACACCAATCGAAACCGTCACACGCAACTCAACGCCATCAAGGTTAAAGAGAGAAAACTCGACACTTTCACGAACCGCGCGGGCAATTGAAAGGGCATTATCAAGTGGAGCTTTGATCAGGATAGCGGAAAACTCTTCACCTCCGTAGCGGGCAACAAAATCACTGCCCCGCAACGATGCTTTCAACTTTTTTGCCATCCCTTTAAGAAGCCTGTCACCTGCAAGATGTCCGTACTTATCATTAACCGATTTGAAATGGTCAATGTCAATCATCAACATAGAAAAGACTTCATCATAACGATTCAGCCTGTCAATCGCTGCCTGTAGGTATTCGTCAAAATGAGCACGATTGGCAATTTGTGTCAGTGCATCAATTCTGGCAGCACTTCGGAGCGATTCGATCTGCTCCCTCTGGCTGGAGAGTTCTTTTCTAGCATTTTCAAGCTCACGCTGCATCTGCTCATTTTCATGCTGCATCCGCTCAACTTCTTCAAGCAACGCATCCTGAGCATCTTTCAAGGCCGGAGCGATTTCTCGCGCAGCTAACTCACCATGCACCCGCTGCAACCGAACACTGGACGAACCTGCGCTCTGCTCAACATTTTCTACAACTTCATTTATACTGGTGATAATTTCGCGGATTGTATTCGCTGACTGCTGGATCTGCCCTTCGCGCAGTTCGAACGTTGACGATTGTGCTGAACGTGACCGGTTGGCTAACCAAAAAATCACAGCAGTACCAATTACCGCAACGATAAAAGATATCACGATTATAGTTGGCATATTATTCGCCCCTCAAACCTGTTTCATAATACATTGATAGTGAAGTATACCGACAAGTGTTAACTTTACAGAATTCGATCTCATTTGTCATCTTTCTTCCTGATATAATTTAATATTTACAAATCTAAACCCATTACCCAGCTATGGAGAATAGATAGCGCAAGTTGAGACAAATTGCAGAATATTCCCTTTTCTTGCAAAGAGATGTTTTCCCTCTTGGCAAATTCAGAGACTATGCCATAATAGGCTATGTTGGTTTTGTGGATGAAATGCTGCAATGAGCGTGTTTTTCTGTCAGGGATTGAGGATGTTCAGGCTGACAGTTGATAATCGTAGAAAGCCGTCAGTATCAGGAAAAAGATGTTATACAGCCTGACGTTACAACAAAATGGCTGGTTTATGCTGTTATTTGCGAGGAGAGTGCTACCATGATCGTTATGAAGTTCGGGGGAACCAGCGTCGGAACGGCTGAACGTATTCGTCAGGCCTGCCAAATTGTAAAAGACCGTTTGCCGCGCAAACCGTTTGTTGTCGTTTCTGCCCACAACAGTCCCAGCTGCCGCATGACTGACACACTTGTCGATTCCGCCAAAAAAGCTCTTGAAGGACATCCTGATCCATCAAGGGTCAGCAAGCTCCAGCGCGGTATCTGCAAAGATCTTGGAATTGATACAAGCCTGATTGATCACCTTCTTGAAGAATTTTCCTCACTTCTTACGGGTATTTACATGATTGGTGAAATTTCACCCAGAACCATGGACCATGTCATGAGTTTTGGTGAGAGGATGTCTTGCCTTGTCGTTGCGGAAGTGATGAAACGCGAGTTTGTCGAGAACTGCGTTGCGGCGACCAGTTTTGATCTTGGGCTGCGAACAGATGATGTTTTTGGCGATGCGACCCCAGACGAGTCTTCATACCTTGCAATTCGTGAAAATGTTGAAAAACTGAATGCGGATGTAGTTATTACGACCGGATTTCTCGCTAAAGGTCCTTCTGGGCATATCACTACCCTTGGTCGTGGCGGCTCTGATTTTTCAGGAACTATTTTTGGTGCGGCGCTTGGCGCGAAAGAAGTGGAAATATGGACTGATGTTGACGGAGTCATGACAACAGACCCGAAAATTACTCCAAGCGCACGCACAATTCCGGAAATGACGTTCCGCGAGGCATCGGAATTATCGTGGTATGGCGCTAAAGTCCTTCATCCATCAACGATGATTCCGGCCATTAAGCACGGTATTCCCGTCCGAGTGCTGAATACCATGCATCCGGATTATCCAGGCACGGTCATTAAAGAAGCTTTGCATAATGACGCTACAGTTGCCAAGAGTGTCGTTTACAAAAGCGGCATAACACTTCTGACAATCACCAGCGGTCGCATGGTCAATATGCCTGGATTCATGGCTCGGGTATTCCAGACTCTCGGAAAACATGATGTCGATATTCACATGATCGCAACCTCAGAAGTCTCGATCAGCTTGAGTACTCCTTATGGTGTCAATGTTGAAACGGCAGCAGAAGAGCTCAAACAATACGGCGAAGTAAAGATTGAACACAACATGGCGATTGTCTGTGTCATTGGTCAGAATATGGCAGGCACTCCAGGTGTTGCAAGCCGTGTCACAAACGCGATGGCAAAAAATAAAGTGAACATCCACATGATCAGTCAGGGCGCTTGCGAATTAAACATTGCTCTCCTGCTGGATAAAGAAGATGCCACAACCGCGGTGAAAGCACTACATGATGAGTTTTTTCCAAATGACAAATAAATCCGAACGCGCTACCATGTAATGAAGAACAGCAGAATGTGGACAGAAATATCTATTGATTTGAATGGTTCTGTTCATATGGGTTTCTATATATAACCGCCCTGCTCTGGCCAGCCAGAAAATGCTGCAGGAGAGTGAATGACCAAAAGTGCACTGATCTCAGATATCCATGCCAATCTCCCAGCGCTGGAGGCTGTGCTTGCAGATATACAACAATATAAACCTGACAGGATCATCTGCCTGGGGGATGTTGTTGGTTATGGCCCCCAACCGAGGGAATGCCTTGCTCTAGTGCGCAAAACCTGCCAGCATGTTTTAATGGGTAATCACGAAAATGCGGTATTGCATGGCGGAGAACAATTCACACCGCTGGCCCGGATTGCGATCGACTGGACGTCCCAGCAGCTTCGTGATAAGGAAATCCTGCAATATCTGATGTCGCTTACCCCTAAAATGGCACTGGACGGCAATCTTTTTGTTCATGGCAGTGTGCGCGACCCGATGATCGATTACGTTCGCGAAGCTGACAGCCCTTGGATGTTTTACCGCCTTGTGCAGACTCTTCGTGAACAATTCACACCGTTTAACCTTTGTTTTGTTGGACACAATCACCGCGCATTTTTAGGAACTGAACTCGGATATATTTTTCCGCATGACGATACTGAACCGCCTCAGATGAAATTCAATCTGAAAGATCAGAAAGCCTATGTTTCCATCGGCTCTGTCGGTCAGCCACGTGATGGCGATATTCGGTCTTCATGGGTGATGTTTGATGGCGATAGCGTTGAGTTTCACCGCGTTGATTATGACCGCGAAAAAACGATCCAATTGATTCATGATACTGGCCTGCCCTCGTTTCTTGCGGAACGATTGCGGTACGGCGAATAGATATTTATATACCTTTATGAAAAATTCTAAGCGTATAATTTATTTCGTGTTGTAATGAGATTTTAAACAAGAGCCGACATAAAGCATTCTTTTTTTGCTTGACAACATCACACTAAATCAAGATTGTCTAAGGAAGCTAAAGGAATGAAGAAACAAGAACTCTCCAAACAAACGCAGGGGAGAGATGACCGTGAAGAGCTGGGAGCGCTGCTGAGACTTCTGGCTACATTGGGGTTCACGGTCGGAGGCGGGATCTCCGCTTTTTTTTCCTGGGCCTGATGGCCGGCCGGTACGTCGAGTTTCTGACGGGAAGCACCGGATCACTCATCGGGCTAGGAATCGGGATACCGCTATCGCTGTTTTGGGCGTACCGCACGATTGCAGCACACGTTGAGCGCTACGCACCGTCCAAGAAACAGGACCCGGCATGAACGAATTTCTTCGGTATCAAAAACAGATGTTCCTGATCGTCCTGATCAGCGCAATCGTTCTGGCTGCACTCGCATTGGCCGTTTGGCCGGGACGGATTGACTGTGCGCTCGGGCTTCTAATTGGTGCAGCTTGCGGACTGATCCGTTTTCGCATGACCGTCAACGGGATTATCCATTTTGCGCAGGATCCTGAAAACAATCAGCCGCGCAATGCGATCAAAAGTTCGTTTACTGCTTTTATCATCACCGCCATCGGACTGTATCTTGTCGCCGGGACGAAACTGATTGTTACTGACCGCGTCGGTGAAAAGTTTCTGTATCTGGACGCTCCGGTCTGGTGTGCATTTATTGGACTGCTGTTGCCACAACTGACACTTTGGATTGACGGTTTCCTTCGTCCCAACCACTTGGCGCCTCTGCAAGGAGAATCGAGTGAAGCGTAATTTTCGTTTCGGTGCATTCGCAGGTCTTGCGGCTCTTTGCCTTACGGCGACAGCCTCAGCAAACCCGTTAGAAGTACCCGTTCCAATCCAAATGAATGTTTTTGGCCTGCCTTTAGCTTTCAGCCATGAAACCATTGTTGTCTGCGCCGCGGTTGCTGTATTGATTTTCCTCGCCTGCGGGTTCTGGGCTCGAGGTATGAACAAGGATAATCCGAGTAAAGGCCAAGTCCTTCTCGAAGCGATTGTCGGAATGTTCGACGACCTCTGCAAACAGAGCATTGGCCCAGTTCGTGGGCGTAAGTACCTACCGTATATCGGTACTTTATTCCTGTTTATCTGGACCTGTAATATGGCGGGTCTTCTTCCTGTGCCAGAAATGCATCTCGGCGCAGAGCACTATGAAGACTTGAATGAAAACGGCTTGTACGATCCGGGCGAGCCGTATGAAGACACCAATAGCAACAATATGCATGACGCGGGATTTCCTGTGCCAGCATTTGAAGAACCAACTAAAAATCTGAATGTTCCGCTTGGGATGGCAGTCCTTTTTGTTGTCCTGATCGGTCACGGATCACAGATCAGGATTCATGGGATTACTGGCTACATTAAAGACTATTTCTCTCCAGGCGGATTTATCGGGGTTGCCATGTTCCCGCTGAACGTTGTTGGTAAAATCGCGGAAGTGGTCTCCATCAGTTTCCGTCTCTTCGGGAATATCTTTGGTGGCGTGGTTATCATCACAGTTGTTTCTGGGCTGCTTTACCATGTCATCTTTCCGGTTGGTCTTTACGGCTTCTTCGGTGTCTTTGTCGGTACCGTTCAGGCCTTCGTATTCACCATGCTGGCGCTGACCTATATCGCCATGGGCGCGGCGGAGGAATAAAATGGATATTGCAAACCTTTCCGCGTTTTTGGGCGCAGGATTGGCAATGGGGCTTGGTGCAATCGGCAGCGGATGGGGTGCTGGTTACGTTGTGACCGGCTCACTGAACGGCATGGCGCGCCAACCGTCTGAACAGCCCGGGCTTTTCCGAAGCATGTTGATTAATCAGGCGCTGGCTAGTAACCCGTCGATTTTTGCCCTTGTGATCTCGATCCTTCTATATAATATGGGGGGCGCTGATCTTGATGCGCCTGACAGTTGGGCACAGGCTGCCGCATTTCTAGCTGCAGGTCTCTGTGTAGGTATCGGAACCCTCGGTAGTGGTGCAGGCTCCGGACTGGTTGGTTCTGAAGCAGTTGAGTCAGTAGGCCGTTGTCCGTCATCACAAGGCCGCGTTACGATGATGATGCTGATTGCTCACGCTTGGGCACAGACACCCTGTATTTTCTCATTGGTGATTTCTCTGGTTTTGCTCTACGTAATTGGCGGTTTCAACCAGATGGTCGGTCAAAGTAATTATATTGATATTGTTAATGCCGGACGCCTTCTTGGAATGGGGCTTTGCATGGGCGCAGGCGCAGTTGGCCCCGCAATCGGGATTGCGTTTGTCGGTTCGCGCGTCTGCCGCGCAACAGCTGAGGCTCCTGATGCTTTGCAAAAAATCCGCAATACCTTCTTTGTTGGTGCTGCGGTTTCAGAATCAACGGCGATTTATGCACTGGTCATCAGCTTATTGCTGAAACCATAGAGATTGTACTTTTTAAGACTTGAATCACGGTATCTGTGAAATCAAACAGGAGAACAACATGGATCTGGAAGCGGCAAAGGCTCTGGGAACGGCTCTGACCAAAGGCGCAGCTCTGTTAGGTGCTGGTATCTGTATGGGATTCGGCGCGATCGGCCCGGGTGTTGGTGAAGGTTTTGCTGCCGGTAAGGCTTGTGAAGGTATTTCGCGTCGTCCGGAAGAATACAGCCAGCTGTTCCGCACAATGCTGATCGGTCAGGCGGTTTCTGAATCAACGGGTATTTACTCGCTGGTTATCGCTCTGCTTCTGATCAGTAACGGCTGAGTCTGTTTGACAAACCGTTTAACCGGAATGCCGCCTGCGATGTGTATGACTGCTAGCGGCGTTTTCCGGAAAATTGCTTCATAGCAATGAATCTATTGCATGCTGACGGAGTAGGCTCGTGCGTAAATTGATAATTCTCATCGTTGTAGTGGTGTTCGGCCTGTATTGCTGGCAGGCTGGGCAGCGCTACACGCTGATTGACCTGCCTCACTATCAGGAAATCGAAGTAGATCTGCTTGACGGAAAGACACTTAGAGCGTGGGATGACCCGGCGTATGCATCAGCTCAAGCAGAACATTTGAGCGATTTAGAAACGCATCGTTATCAGCCACTCGCGGAAGGATTTTCACTGTCGGACGGGACAATCTACACTGCTGGCAGCACCCTTCATGCTAAAGACTATGCAAAGATTATTGATGATCGTCGAACCAGCACCGTTGCTCCGCTTAAGCTGCGCGACCCCTCTGCCCTGTGGGCTGTTGATGCTCGTCACTACAGCGTCCGTAATCCAATGGCATTCACAACAGTTGAAGGGGAAAACGTTTCTCTGAATGGTGGCGAAAAGCTAACCAAAATACTGATTGACAAAATGCTGCAGAGTTCAACGTCGATTCCTTCTCTCGGTATTATTGGGCACGGCGATGTTGTCAGTCCTGAAGCCGGCACAATGGCAATGGTAATTCTGATCTTCCTAGCACTGGTAATGGGGCTAAAGGATGTTCTATGGGATCCGATCCTTGCAATCGTCGACGAACGTCAAAAGGATCTGGAAGAAGGCACTTCTTTGAGCCGGAAAAACCGGGATGAACAGAAAAAGCTCGATCAAGAACGCAGGGAGAAGTTTGCAGAAGCCCGTAAAGAATACATGGACAAACTTAACGGAGTCCAACGCGAAGCGATGAAAGAAGCGGATGAAATTCTTGCAAAAGCCAGACATGATGCACACAAGATCCGCGAAGAGTCGTCCAAGGAACTTGAGAAAGAACTGGAATCAGCAGAATCGTCACTGCAAAAGCAAGTCGACGTTCTGGCAAATGAAATTGTTGCACAGGTCATTGGTTGAACCGGTGCTGTGCTGAAATCGTTTACGAAAATGCGACTCTGGCTGCGTAAGCAGGTCTAAGTACGCAGAAAAGAACCCATTAGCTGACGGGGTATTTCATGACCGAAGAATCGGACAACATACAGACCGCCAAAGGCCCTTCGGGGATAATCAAGTTGGCGATTGCATATGCTGCTGGCTATATCCTTTTGCTTGGCGCATATGTCGTCTATATTTTTACCGGCTCCACCACGATCACTCCGAAAGAGTATCTGGAAAAAGCCTTCCCGAATACGAACATCGCTTCCGACAATCTGAAAGAAGTGATTACAGAAAAAGCTCACATACGGATGTGGAATAGTAAGACCCCGCCGTTTGATGACAACAGAGGCGTCCGATATCACCTGCCAGAAAATGTCCGTCTAAATGATGCTCAAGCGGTTGCTTTGGCGCAAGCGATTATTAAAGACAATCAGAAACCGGAAGAAGATCGTATATTTCATACCTTGTCAGTCTACGATGATGATGGTAATGCCGAGAATGCATTTTTCATCAATCTTCCCTGGTATGCGATTGTGAATCTCTATAATCTTGCCGGTTTATACGTATTTCTCTACTGCG
>QKHZ01000202.1 GCA_003249795.1 bacterium
TACTTTCTTTATCTTGTTTGTCAAGTTACTCGGTACGGTATTTTTTCTTTTTCAGAACTTGATGGCGACCTCGGCGCTTCTGTCATTCATTGTTGCGTGCTTGCCCTTAACTTATGCCATATAATATGTTGCATCCAGATTTACAAGTTGGAAGGCAAGATGCATGGCAACATTAATAGGCCGTCTAGGGTGTCCGAACAGGGGGCGTTCATTGCACCGATTGGCTGGCCAAGGCAATATTCACACCCACGGATGGTATAAAACCAAGCATGGACGGTGGCGACGTTATACCTGTTCGGACCTGCATGTCTTCAATATGCGGATGATATGATTATTCACTGCAAAACCAGAAATCAGGCCGAAGGCGTGTTGCAGGGCATCAAGGGTCGGTTGGGGCAATGTGGTCTTGAGCTGAACGAGAACAAGACCAAAATCGTCTATTGCAAGGATCACAGGCGTACACAGGAACATGACGCGACCAGTTTCGATTTCCTCGGCTTCACATTTTGTGCGAGAAAAGTGAGACTGAAGGATGGGCGGATGTTCTTTGGCTTCAATCCGGGTATCAGTGCAACGGCTCGCAAAGGGATCATGGATCGGATTCGATCATGGCACCTTCATCTGTGGTGTACGAAAACGGTCGGGGAAGTTGCTGCTGAAATCAACGCTGCAATCAGCGGATGGATTCAGTATTACGGGGCATTTTATCGGTCAGCGATGTATCCCATTTGGCGGCGGCTAAATTGGAGGTTGATGAAATGGGCTCGTAGTAAATACAAGAAGTTACGAGGTTCTATTGTGAAGTCCTTGCTGTGGTTTAAGCAGGTCTTTGAAAACTCTTCGATGCTTTTTGCACACTGGCGCTTGGCGGCCGTCTCCTAGGTTGGATAACAAGAGCCGTATGAGCCGAGAGGTTCACGTACGGTTCTGTGAGAGGTCGGGGGTGAAATTCCCCCGGCCTACTCGACTGTGGTCATACTCTGTGCCAAATTAGTTTGTCATGATTTTTCGGGGCAATCGGGACAGTTTGCCGCACTGCGATCATAGGGTGACCTGCACACGCGCGACTGACGCCTGCTGCGACTGACCGGCACCTGAATTAATCTCTCTGCCCGCATCCCGCAACCGGATCCGGGCAGTTTTCTTGTCCCGTCCAATTTCATTTTCTGGTAGGATCACTATTATACCCACGACGGGTTTGGCTGAGAATAGCCAACATTTTCTTTTTTGTTGCGATTGCATACACACTAACGGGATATTCGTGCGGTGCCGAAGCGACAAAAACGCGGCATATCCTTGATATTGATTCCAACAAAAATATCGAGGGGTTCTCAAAAGTTCTATTTATGGAGCAGTATAAGCATAACTCCGCATCTAGTAACCTTAAGATTCGCCTAGATGCTTTTTCTGCACCTTATAAATTTATGCAAGACGAGATGGATGCCAATAAATTATATGACGTTTTTCATGAGGTATCACATGGGCGGAATAGATTGATTTTGAATAATGGCAACAAAGCGCCTTCGTGCGAAAAGAAAGATTCAGATTGAATTACGAAGAAAAACCATGCGGCAATTCTCCAACATTGAGTGCATTTCTTGTCTTGGGCATATTCTTTGCCACTACAAGCATGCTGCTGCCATATTTTTTGGGCGACAAAACATTTGTATTGATATTGATGATTCTTTCTTCTTTTGGCTCAATGGTGTGCTGTGTAAGGGCAATTCTCGCAGCGAGGAATTGTCGTATTGGTGGCATCAAAGCGTTTCTGGGGGGTCTAATTTTCATGATTCTATTGTTTGTCGCATTAGGAGTTATTGCCGTTTGCATATTATGCCTCTTCGCATGGCGATAATTTTCATGCGCCACAATTGCCGTATTCAAAACAAAGGAACCCCCGTGAGCTATGCAGAAAAGATGATTATTCGTAACGCGGAACTTAAGGACGGCTTTTTAAACGCAAACCGAGCCGTGCGCGGCATTGCGCCGCAGGTGGGAGCCGGAGAAGGAAGTACAAGCCCGGCTATTCACGACTGGTGACCTGCATACTGCGCGACTGACGCCTGAGACGACTGACCGGCACCTGAATTAATCCTCTGCCCGCATCCCGCAATAGGATCCGGGCAGTTTTCTTGTCTCCGAGCTTTTTTATAATCGGCAATACTTCCGCAGCGATCTTCTTGCCATTTTGGGCCGTTTCTGCCATAATTTGTGTTAGTTCTATTTGGGAGAATTATATCGATTCAATGTTGTAATTTGCGTTAGACATAGCTGATTTTCAGCGTACCGGATTGAGCGCCATTTCGAAAACCACCAAGTTTATAAGACAAGGCGCACAATAACTAGGCACGCACCCGATATAGATTGGGGTGTTGTCTCGTATTGTGTTTGTCAGGGGCTTGGTGGTCCCTCGAAATGCACGTGCGGGCAGCGCCCCTTTTTTGCGCTTCCTTTTCAGGTCCGGTTACGCCGGAAAACCTTAAAAGGAGGCCATACCATGCAAATCCTGATTGTCGATGACGACCCGTATATCCGCGAGTTCCTGCGTGATGTCCTTACCGAAATCCTCTCTCATCCAGAATCAGGATTACCGCCGCCGCTTGAATTTCACTTCGCTTATAATTGTAAAACCGCTGACGAACTAACCAGCCGGATTGACTTTCACCTGATCACGCTTGATCTGTGTTTGCCTGATGGTTGCGGCCTCGACATCCTTGAGCGGCTTCGTAAAACGGGTCAATTCACCGGCAAAGTCATTGTCATTTCAGGCGATGCCGAAGACGAGGAGCACCGGATTCATGCACAAGATCTTTGTGTTGATGCTGTTTTTACAAAGCCGTTTGAATGGCAAGCGTTGCAAGCCGCTGTTCTGGCACTTCACAAGCAAGCCGCTCAGCGTCATCGTGAAATCCCTCAAAATCCTCATTAATGGTCAAGTGCCGTTTAAACGCAGGAATGAAACTTTTTATTGATTTTTTTGGATCAAAGATGCGATCTGCTCTTGACTCGGCGGCGAGAGTGTGATAAAAGGCACACTGTCGGTTCTGGTCGTGGGAGAAAATGTGATGACGCCGAAAGAAGAGAAAGTCCGGGTGAATGTGATTCTCGATGCGGATTTGATGGAGAAGGTCGACAAAATGGCGGAGAGTGCGGGGATGTCGCGCTCTGCCACGATTGCGGATCTGATTAAACACGGTTACCGTCAGATGCAGATCGCCAATAAAGTCGCTGGCAACAGCCTCATTCTGAAAGGCCTTCAGCTGCTGTTCGGTTTCTCGCCGGATGATGTCAACAAAGCGAAGAAAGACGTGTTGTTGTCAAAAGATGCCGAGGTGGCACGGATGAATGCGCTTGAGAATTTGAAAAAGCTGACCATCGCGGAATCCGAAGCCGAAATGATCCGCGATCTGGGAATCGGGCCGCAAGAGAAGAAATAAGCGCCTCTGGGAATCGCGATTGTAATTGTCGCACAGGCGAAAAAATTAATCAGTTGGCTCTCACGCGATTTGTGGTCGCGTTGTGGAAAAGGTCAAAGCCAGCCGGTTGGGGGATTAACAATTGATAGGGATGGGACAGAGATGAAAGAAGGATTGGGTCATGGAGAAAGAGCTTGTTA
>QKHZ01000194.1 GCA_003249795.1 bacterium
CATAAGGGATAATGAGGACAATACCAGTTAATTTAAATATATATAATTTGTTTTTTACCAATAAGATATCAATGATAGAGAGTGGTTTTATGTGTAAAAAACTCATGAGAAATAACAGTATTTTAATGCTGAAAACAGGGGGATCGCCATTGATTGGCTGGGAATTCGTACAGACCAAAAAAGATTTTTGATTTGATACAAAAATTTAGGGGATGCTTACCCAATCTGAGAAGAATTGTGAGGACATATCTCGCGGTGAGTTGACCGTCCGATAAAGAACGCAGAGAAGAGATTCATGAAGCCAAAAAGCAAGACATCCCGGCGTAATGCGGGATGCCTTGTCGAGTTGTCGTTCTTTATCGGGCAGATTACTCGAGTGGACGGACCTTTGTTGCTTCCGGACCTTTACGCCCTTGCGTGGTCTCAAATTCAACTTTTTGATTTTCCTTCAATGTACGGAATCCCTCACTTTCGATATTGGAATAGTGTACAAACAGGTCGCCGCTGCCGTCTTCTGGAACAATAAAGCCGAAACCCTTCTGTTCATTAAACCATTTCACAGTACCAAATGCCAAACCCGTACTCCTTTCCTTTCGTTTCACACCGTCGGTCCGGACACTACCGTACACATGCAAAACCGTCCGATGCCGCCTCCATCAACCCGAAGATAGAGCCCGGGAGGCAACAGGCCGTATCTTCTATTATTAAGTTCGCCGTTCTATGATTATAGCGCAACAAAAATTTTCAGTTTATTTCACTTTTTTGCATTCGACCAAAAGTTATACATTCCGGCTGATAATCATTCTAAATTGTAGAGTTTGGCAGCTCCCGTTATTTACTTTCTCAGGCTAAGCAGTTTTTTGTAGTACGAAAGGTGCTCGTTGATTGCTTTGGTTTGTGCGTCATTAAAAGTTTTGATGGGTTTGGATAAAATGGCAATCGCTTCATCCAGCATTCCCATTTCGCAAAGTGCCTGCGCACCAATCAGCATTGTCGCTATATCCGCATCGGCAGAACTGACGGCGGTGCGAACGCTGGAGATTGCCAGTTCGGGGTTGCGCAGATCAATGCTTTCTTGCCGGATTGTGCTGAGCGCCAGTTCAACCAGTCCTTCAGGCGAGCCAGCGCAGCCTTTTGCCCATTCATCATAAACAGCGGGGACTTTATTCAAACTTCCGGTTTGGGAAAGAATATTGATTTTGACGGTGTAATACTGTGAATTTGCCGGATCAAGCGTGATCAATTTGTTGAAAACATCCAGCGCTTTATTTGGATCACGTTCACCGGAAAGAGAATCTCTTAGCGCGTTAATTTCTTTTGCCTTGGCAACATCAAGCCGACCGGACAGAACCTGACGGATTCGATATTCAAGATTATCGAGCGGGTGGCCGTGCCAGATCAGGGCTCCAGTCCGGTCGAAGAGAAACGCGTGGGGAATTCCCTGAATTCCGTTCATGTAGATCGGCCCTGCGCTGCCGTTGGCGTCAACGGCAACAGGATAGTCCATCTTCGTTTTTTCAAAAAACGGTTTTGCCACTTCCAGCTTTTCCTGACTGATACCAATGATTTGTAGGCCTTTGTCTTTATACTTTTCATACATCTGGTTCAGGTGGGGGATTGTGACCTTGCACGGCTGGCACCATGTTGCCCAGAATTCGACGATGTAGACGGTTTTGCCATCTGGGGTTGCCGGATCGCCTGCGGGGGTGCTGAGCCACTGCACTCCAGCAAGGCTTGGAGCGGTGTCACCAATAGCGAGGGGAGTGCCGACAAGGCTTGGAACGGAAGCTTGTTCTTCAGCCTGCGCGGAATTTGCCGGAGTCAGACAGACGGTGAGAAGAACAACTGCGGAGAATGCCAGTGCAAGAGGACGCAATGCACGCGAGATGCGGATACGGTTTGTCATGAAACAATCCTTGAAAAACGGGCTTTTGCCCTAGACGAATGCGATATCCATTCCAAATGGGTTCGCTGTTTTCTTCATTATTTTTATCAATCCGATCAGGACGGTAGTGGCGGAGGAACCGAACCAAAGAGGCCGGACAAGTCCGGTACCTGACCCGCTTCTGTCCAACCGGAGAAGCCTTCCTTCCAGACCAGTGTCGTGCGGGTCAGTTTCCCGCTTTTGACCATGTTGCCAAGTTCAGCGGGTGAGAGCGGACCGACTTGCGTGCCGTCGATTCCGGCAAACCACTGGACCGCGTTCGGCAGTGGCGGAGGCATCGCGCCGCCGGATTGTGGCGTCTGGCTTGAAGAGCCGGTGTGCCCTTGATTCATGCCTGCCTGCATTGCGCCGCTGACGACACCGCCCATGCCGAGCCCGCCGATCATTCCCATCATGCCGCCGCCGGTTCCGGGGTTTTGTGCCATGTCACCGATTGCGTCGGCTGTTTTCATCTGGGTGTACTGGTTCAGGTTGCCGAGGATGCCCATCCGCGCGCGTTCGTCCAGCGCCTTTTCGACTTCCGGTGGAAGCGAAATGTTTTCGACCAGAAATTTGGTGAGTTTAAGGCCGTAGCTGTTAAATTCCGGCTGAATGGCCTGTCCGAGCGTATCGCCCAGCTCGTTGTAGTTTGACGCCAGATCCAGGGCGGCGATTTTGCATTCGCCCAAGGCATCGGTAAATCGGCTGACAAGGATGTTGCGCAGTTGGTCGGCGATGTCGTCTGCGGAGAAGTCAGGATTCGTACCGGCGATGCCTTTGATAAACGAGCCCGGGTCTTCGCACTGGAAGCAGTAGGTGCCAAATGCGCGCAGACGGATAGGGCCAAACTCCGGGTCTCTGAGCATGATCGGGTTTTTGGTGCCCCATTTCAGATCGACGAACTGGCGTGTGTTGACGAAATAGACGTCGCATTTAAACGGCGCGTCAAATGCGTATTTCCAGCTGGAGAGTGTCGTGAGGATCGGGATGTTTTTCGTGGTCAGTTCATGACGGCCGGGAAGGAATACGTCGCCAAGTTGTCCTTCGTGCAGAAAGACCGCGGCCTGGCTTTCGCGGACAATCAGTTGCGCTCCGTTTTTGATTTCATTATCGTAACGCGGAAATTTCCAGACCAGTGCATCGCGCGAGGCGTCTACCCATTCGATGACGTCGATGAACTGCCCGCGGACTTTATCCCATATGCCCATGACAACTCCCTTCCCTGAAATCTGCGTATGAAATAATAGTGTACCCGTATAGCCTTCTTTACCGCAAGCAAAAAGGTTTGGCCAAATCCGGCATGGCTGCTATAGTGGGGAAACGATGATGCAGCAGACTTGGATTGACGGGTTCAATCTTTTCTACCGCTGGAGCCGCACCAAAGACCACTTCCATCCGCAGGGAGGCGGCGACATTCTCTATGGGCAGCGCGAAGGGCTGCGGCTTTTGTCCGAGGCCTTGGGCGGAAAACGGAAAATCACGACTGTCTTTATGGATGGCGGTCTGAACCGCAGCGGGATGAGTGCGCACGGAATGCGGGTTGAATACGCAGGCCCGGGTGCGAAGGCTGATCACCTGATGCTGGAGATGATGCGCTACCGCTCGGTTGCAGGCGGACGGGTGTGTGTGGTCACGAGCGACCGGACTTTGGCGGGGAATTTGCGGGCGTTTGGCGCCAAGATCGTTTCGGTCGAAGATTTTCTGCAAAGCGTCTGCAAAAATGAGAACAAATCTGGCGGCGCAGGTGGCCGAAAGCGTCAGGCTGGTAGCCGTGCCGCTCAACGGGAAGAGGTCAAGCGCCGTGCGGATGCAGAACCTTCGCGGGATGTCAACCTTTCCTCGCGCGAGGTGGAGATCTGGTTGCGATTTTTTGAAGATGAGGAATAATCGATTTACGAAAATGCGAAAAGCGGCTATGATTATGGGCTGAATCGTTGTAAAGCAGTATGCATTTTAAATGAGCGGTGAAAGCGGGGGGATACGGATGCGGATTGTTGAGCCGACTGCAAGGCTGGAGTGGATTACACCCGATGCGCTGCAGGTGATCGAAAGTGCGGGGCGGGTCTGTTATAAATCAGAAGACAAGATGAGTGACGGCACGGCCGAGAACTTTGTCCGCCAGATTATCAAGCGCGGTCACGAGGCTGTGATTGAACACGCCAGCGCGAGCTTCCGGATCATCACCGACCGCGGCATTACCCACGAGATCGTCCGCCACCGCGTTGCCAGTTACTGTCAAGAATCGACGCGCTACTGCAACTACGGCAAAGACAAATTCGGCAATGAAATCAGCGTGATTAAACCGCCGATGACAAGTGACGTGCAGGAAAAGGCATGGACACTGGCGTGTGAAGAGGCGGAGCGTCAGTATTTTGCCATGATCGAAGCAGGCGCAAGCCCGCAGATCGCACGCAGCGTGCTGCCGACGTGTTTGAAGACTGAAATTGTCATGACCGCGAATTTCCGTGAGTGGCGCCATTTTCTGAAGATGCGCCTTGCCGGTGGTGCGCACCCGCAGGTGATTGAAATCGCCAAACACATCCGCAGTGTCCTGTTGCGCGCATGTCCGGCTGTTTTTGATGATTTGGCTGAGATTAAATAACAGGGCAAGTCAACGACTTGATTCTGATTTGTCTGCTGACTTGGGGATCATTTCCGTGTCACTGGTCAGCCATTTCTGAACACGGTCATGGCGCATTTCCCGTTTGTGCTGAACCCGCTGGCGGATACGTTTGACTGCAGAAAGCGTCAGAAAGTACGCCGGTACTCCACAGGCAATTCCGACAATCACGCACCCAAGCCACAGCGGAAGTTGCAGCTCCCATCCGATCTGTGCCAGCCGGTGCATTCCGTCACTGATTCCCTGTGCCTGATTCAGGCTTTCAATTGCGTGTTTGACATCGCGCAGGCTTGGGCCGCCGACCAGTGTTTTTCCGACTTCATAATTAAACAGATAGATCGGGACAACCGTTGCTGGGTTTGTGATCCATACAGGTAGTGCTGCCGCAACCCTGTTGGCGCGCAGGCACCAGGCGATGGCAACGGCGATGATCATCTGCAAACCTACTGTCGGGGTCATGCCGACGATCACGCCGATCAGGACACCGGTGGCGATCTGGTGAGGAGTACCCGACCCGCGCGCCAACCGGCGGAATATCCGTTGAAACCGAATCCAGTAGACCCTGTATGGCATGGCTACCTGCGCCTTTATTTCCATCAACCGATTTTGTAACGCGTTTATACCGCATATTTCTGTCAATACAGGCAGGCCGCAACCGGCAACCTGCCTGTAAGGATTTTACAATGTCAAATGCGCTTCTCCAGATTAAAGCGAAGCGATTTTTCCGTTCCAACCGCTGAGACGTTCGTAAGCAGCCGCTGTCGACAAGAGCCGCGCGTCTTCAAAGCGGCGTCCCATCAGTTGCAATCCGACCGGCATCCCCTTGCTGTCAGTCCCGCATGGAACCGAGATGCCGGGGACACTTGCGAGGTTGGTGCTGATCGTATAGATATCTGACAGATACATCGCCAGCGGATCGTTAATCAGTTCGCCCAGTTTGAACGCGGTGTCAGGTGCAACAGGTGAGGCGATGACGTCGACCTGCTCGAACGCTTTGTCAAAGTCCTGTGCGATACGGGTGCGGACTTTGAGTGCGCGCAGGTAGTAGGCATCGTAATAACCTGCCGACAGCACGTAGGTGCCGAGCATGATGCGGCGCTTGACTTCGGGGCCGAACCCTTCTTCGCGGGTTTTGCTGAAGAGGTCGATGATGTTGTCGGTGCCTTCGGCACGCGATCCGTAGTGGACGCCGTCGTAGCGGGCGAGGTTGCTGCTGGCTTCAGCGGTGGCGACGATGTAGTATGTCGGAACAGCATACTTGATCATCGGCAGCGATACTTCCTGGACTTGCGCGCCTTCACTCTTGAGCGCGTCAACAGCGGCAAGAACAGAGTTGCGGACTTCATCGCTTAAGCCGTCTGTTTCAAAATATTCTTTCGGTAGTCCGATCTTCAGGCCTTTGGCTGACGGGTTCAGCGGTGCGTTCAAACCATCAACCGGTTCAGCGCGTGAGGTCGAGTCTTTCGGGTCGTGTCCGGCGATCACTGACAGAAGCAGCGCCGTGTCCTCAACCGTGCGGCCGAAGGGGCCAATCTGGTCGAGACTGCTGCCGAACGCGACAAGGCCGTAGCGGCTGACAACGCCGTAAGTCGGTTTCAATCCGACACAGCCGCAGAAAGAAGCCGGAGCGCGGATACTGCCGCCGGTGTCGCTACCGAGGGCAAGCGGGCTGAAGCCTGCTGCGACTGCTGCAGCCGATCCGCCGGACGATCCGCCGGGAACGCGTTCGAAGTCGTGCGGGTTATGGGTAATCTGCAGCGCCGAGTTTTCGGTGGAGCTGCCCATCGCGAATTCGTCGAGGTTGGTTTTGCCGAGGAATACCGCGCCTGCTTCGCGCATCTTTTTTGTGACAAACGCGTCGTATGGCGGCACAAACGGTTTCATGATTTTGCTGGAGCAGGTCGTCGGCATGCCGGTGACGTGGATATTGTCTTTAATCGCAACCGGAACGCCTGCGAGTGCGCCGACGGATTCGCCTTTTGCAATCCTGCTGTCGATTTCTGCAGCCTGCGCACGGGCGCCTTCTGCGTCGATGCAGGTGAATGCGCCGATATTTTTGTCATGCGCGTCGATCCGGGCAAGAAGCGCGTCAGTAACTTCCTTTGCCGAGACTTTTTTGCTCTTGATGTCTGCTGCGAGGCTTGCAGCAGTTTGTTCAAACAGTTCCATGATCATCCTTCCACTCTATGGATCGTGTTTATTTTTATGAATTGTAACAGTATCAGAAAAGACGCGCTCAGCCTTGGACCGGAGGCACTTTGAAGAAGCCGCCGCCCTGTTGCGGAGCATTTTTCAGTGCCGCCTCGCGCGGAAGACCCTCGACTGCTTTGTCCTCACGGAAAACATTGCCGCTTCCGGCTGCGCTGATAAACGGTTCGACGCCGTTGACATCGACTTCGCTGAGCGTGTCCATGTAAGACAGGATGCCTTCAAGCTGGTTTGAGAACGTGTCGATCTCCTCGTCAGACAGATGCACGCGCGAGAGCAGCGCGATCTTCTGTACGTCGGCTTTACTGATATGCCCCATTTTTTCTCCTGTATTTGCCTGTCGCAGCGCGGTAGTGAAACCGCGTTTGTTTTCTTGACGTTTTATTCTAGTAAACCCGCATCGTATTATCTGTTTTTGCGGCACATCAATGCTTCTATTCCAGATAGCATTTCAATCGCGTTAATGTCTGCGGCGGCCCGCCGCATGCTGCCTATTTTCCAACCGAGAGGCGGTCAACCAGCTTGCCCGGAAGACCTGCTGCGCGCATCCGTTCCTGTTCGGCTTCGATATTGTAATCCAGCCGTACGATATTGACTTCATGCTCTTCCGGATCAAACAGCGCAAAGCTGAGCAGCGGGCATCCGTCACGCGGTTGGCCGATACTGCCGGGGTTGATCAGGTACGGATGGCCTTTTTGAAGCTTGAACGTCGTCGATTCCACGATCCGCGTGTGCAGTTCATTTTCCCCGATCACCATCGGCAGGTGCGTGTGGCCGAAGAAGCAGAGCGAGATGTCGGGAAAGCGCTGCGCCATGATTTCGAAATTCTGGTCGACGGCTTCCTGTGTCAGGATATAGTCGTCGCGTCCGGTCAGAGCCCCGTGGACAAGCACCATCCGGTTGTTCAGGATTGTCGGGTGCGGCAGACGGCTGAGCCAGTGAACCTGTTTATCGCTGAGCTGGCGGTTGGCGATCTCAAGCGCAAGGCACGCCTCCATCCGCATCCGCGGGTCGCGCGGCGGGCGGACCTGCCCGTCGTGGTTTCCTTGAATACACTGAACCTGCGCCTTTTGGATCAACTCCACGCAGGCGGCAGCCCCTTCGCCATAGCCGACGATATCGCCGAGACAATAGATCTCATTGATCTCCAGCCCTTCCAGAAATGCAAGAGCGGTCTGGAGAGCCTCCAGATTGCCGTGGATATCAGAGAGGATGGCGTATTGTTTACCCAATGTGCTCAACATCTCCGGTAAAAGGCTGCCCGCTCAGGTGGCGGCGCAGGAGGTCCAAAGCCGTATTGACTGCCCGCACGCGGTTACCGCGCCGGTCAGCCAGAAAATGCCGAAGGTTGCAGTATACTCCGGAAGGGGTACCTAACGCAAGCCAAACTGTCCCGACCGGCTTCTCTTCCGTGCCGCCGCCGGGTCCGGCGATTCCGGTTGCAGCCAGTGAATAATCGGCTCCGGTTGTCTGCAGGACGCCCCGCGCCATTTCCGCGGCGGTTTGTTTACTGACAGCGCCATATTTGTCCAACGTCTCTTCACGGACGCCAAGACGCCGGATTTTTGCGGCATTACTGTAGGTGACCGCACTCTCGATCAACACGTCGGAGGCTCCGGGAACATCGATCAGCGCCGAGGCGATCAGTCCGCCTGTGCAGGACTCAGCCAGCGCCAGCGTTTTGCCGTTTTTCTTTAACAGGTCGATCACGGTCGATGCCATCGTTGCGTCATCGTCGGAAAACCATGAATCCAGAAACTGTTGGCGGATCTGTTCGCTTGCCGCAAGACAGATGGCGTCCGCTTTTTGCTTGTCCGGATCAGACGCACGCACGCGCACGGTAATGATCATGTCGTCGACAGTGGTTCCGATTTCGGCGCCAAATTCTTTTTCCGCCGCACGGATTGGCTCTGAAAAGGATGATTCGCTCGCACCGCAGTAGTGCATCCGGCGCATGGCGGTGTTTCCGGCAACATTTTCGATCTCCGGCAGAATCCGCAGCGCAAACATTTCTTTCATTTCCGAGGGCACACCGGGCATGGAAAACAGACGCGTCCCGTTTAATACGGCGCGTACTCCGGGCGCGGTGCCGCATTCATTTTTCAGCGCTGTTGCCCCGTCCGGCAGAAGTGCCTGCCTCAGGTTGGAGTCGGTCATTACCCGTTTCATCCGTGTAAACCGCGCTTGAATCGCTTCGACCAGATCGGCGTGTTCACTGAGTCCTACGCCCAGAGCTCCGGCGATGCCGTCGCGTGTCAGATCGTCCGGAGTCGGCCCGAGCCCGCCGGTCATGAGAACGACATCTGCAGACGCTGCCGCGCGCGTGATGGCGTCGATAATTTTCGGCAGGTCGTCACCGACAGTGGCCATGCCGCAGACACGCCAGCCGAGGGTTGTCATCTGCTGGCAGAGAAAGGCAGCGTTGGTGTCGAGGGTATGACCTAGAAGCAGTTCGTTGCCGATGGAGAGAATCGCGCAGGTATTCATCGCAAAAGTTTTTCCGTTTCATATGCCGAAGGGTTTGATCGATGCAAATTCCTGCGGCAGATTGTCAGAGATCGAGTTCCGGCAGATCGTCCAGTTTGATCGGCTTGGCCGGTTTCGGTGCGCTTGTGTCAGGCGTCGGCCCTTTGGTTCCGGGGGATGCGGACGATGGGCTGCCAGGTTTGGGTGTTTCGGCAACCGGACGTTGCGGCGGGTGAACCGTCTGCCCGTTTAATCCCCAGCTCGGATCCAGTTTCAGTGTGGCCGGTTCCGGTGCGCGTGTGGTCAGGCGCTTGACCGTATTGGTCGCAGGCTGGTCGTTTTCGATTTTCTTCGCTTCCGTTGGTTTCGGCGGGCGGATACCTGCTCCAAAATTTCGCTCAGCCTCTGAGATCGGAGCCAGACTGCCGAGATCAGCGTCCTGTACTGGAGGCGTAACAACATTGACTGGATCTGTGGTTGTCAGCGTTGTGGCGGTGTTTTGATTTTCAGTATTCGATCCGGAATTTTCCGATGAAGATGTTTGTTTTACCGGCTTCGGATCTTCAATGATCGTGGTGTGGTCACGCAGCACATAAAAGAGAAAACCAAACAGTAATCCCCACACAAAACAGGCGCCAAGCACATAAGGCCTGACATTTTTGCGCTCGTCCAGCGACGGTCTGTTCATGGGTCAATCCTGTAGGTTCTTGTAAATACCGTATTTATTTAAAAAGAAGATAAAAAATATTACACAAAATACCGATGTCATCATTATAAGCGGCTCCTTCTGTCAGTCAAGAAATTCATCCGGATGCCGCCAATATAAATTGGTGTACTGCTTAAAGATGGCAGGGACTGTCGACTTTCATGTATGCGTATGGCTTTTGTCAGTATCGGACTTGTTCTCGGGCAAAAAAGAGCACGGGAAGAATGTATTAAAAAGGTTGTTACCTCAGAGAGCGGACTTGCACATTCTGTATACGGTAGAATGCAGCCACTTCCTGAAATATGAAAATGAAATCTCTGTTGTTCACGCGATTGTCCGCCGACACAGGCAGGCTGCTGGAAGAAGTTGTCATCGGAGTAAGTAATGTCGAATGTAACAAATACCATTCTGACAGCCACCACGGCATCATCAAACAGCTCCAGCCTCCTGAGTCTGCGTGCGGGACAGACCTTGCGTTTGCGGGTGGCATCCTCTGACGGCAACGGCAATTACACGCTGCAGCAGGGATCGCTGAAACTCTCGGTAACAAGCAGTTCTCCGCTGCTGCTTGGCGCGGAATTGACGCTGCAGGTGCAGCAGTCGCAAAACGGCTTTACCCTGCACCCGACTTCGGTTGATTCAAAAACAGCACTGAATGCCGAGTTGATGCAGTCGATCGAGTCCTCTTCCTCATCTGAAACGGAAACCAGTGCAACCGAAAGCACAGGTTCGCCATTGACCCGCGGGCGTGACCATATCCGCATGGCGGCGAATTTTTCATTGTCAGTCAACCGGCAGGCAATTACCGAAGCCAGTTCGAATTTGACCGAAACGCTGGTCGTAAGTGTTCAGGAAGACGGAAGTCTGCAGGTGCAGGTAACTTCTGGGCAGACGCTTGATGCGCAGGCGGTCGCGATTCCTGCTGAGGTGACGGATGCCTCAGCACAGGTCTTGCAGGAGCCTGCTCCGGATTACCGCGAACAACCGGCGACCGGTAGCACTATGGCGTCTTCTGGCGCAGGCACTACTACGCCGGTTGCACAAGTTGTCAATGCGGCTTTACAGTCATCTGTAGCCGACGCGGCGGCGATGTCGATGCCGGAGGTGATCAGCGGCCTTGTCGAGATGATTCCCGAGCAGATCGTACTGGAGGCGGTGTTGCCTGACGGGACAACTGCGTATGTGCGCATTGATCCAGCCCGTGCGGCAGAACTTCTTGCTCAGGTCGAAGCGGCTCAGAACTCTGGTGAGTCGCCTGATGCGATTATCCTCACGCCGACAGAAAAGGCCGGAGTCTGGAACGCAGTGCTGGAACAGGTTCCCGTGCAGATCAATCTGCCTTCTCAACTGGCACAGGAAGGGGCGGTTTTGCCGTTAACCGTGCAGGATCAGGCGCTCATCTGCGGCAGTGTCACGATTACCCCTGAGGTGCCGACGGTGGAGGATCTGCGTCAGGCGCTGCAGTCGATCAATGTGATTCCGACACGGATTGCACTGGCGGCAGCAGATGCGCTGCAACAGCAGGGCGTTGCTATCAGCAGGGAAAACATCTCTATTCTGGCGCAGATCGCAACAGCAGCGCCGGAACAGGCGCGTGAGGGGTTACTGCTTGCCTCCGCACAACTGATTGCGCATGACATCCCCGTTTCGCCGTCGCTTGCCGCAGGGCTTGCCAACCTTCCGGAAGCGGCGGCAGGATTCCGCGCAAGTAGCGGGGAGTTGGCCGAGACGATCCAGCAGTCGATCAGCTCGATGACGAAAAATATTGTTGACGCATTGACGCAGGGACAAATCATTACAAGCCAGAATAGTGCGGATCCGATCCAGACGGCAACCGTCTCGACAATGGCTGACGGCGCAAAGGCGGCACTTTCAAGCTTGCAGCAGTTGTCTGTTGCCCTCGACACGGAAACGACGCCAGAAGCGCTTGGAACATATTTTCAGGCCTTCGGTAGAGAAATGCTCGCTTCAGCCCTTGACGGGGTCGAGTCGATGGCTTCAAGCCGCCTGAGCCAGTTGCCGCTGATGCAGAAGCTGGACGCTGCTGTCACCGCCCTCATGCCGGAGGTCTTTTCCGCAGAACCAGAGACACCGGCCGTTTCGCAACAACAATCTCCTGCGGCAACAACAATCTCCGCGCAGCAGACGACGGTCAGTTCGCAACCGGCAACAACAGATCCGAATTCCGCCGCGCAAATGGGCATGCCATCGCAGCAGGCTGCAGGAGCACGTTTACCCGGGCTGTTGTCTTCCGACACCGCCGCACTGTTCCGGCAGATGGTCGAGTCCGTGCAGGGCGGTTCTGTCGTATCTGGATCAGTTTCTGGTGCGGGGAGTGCGTCAGCTTCTTTCACCGCGGCAACCGGAGCGGAGCTTCTTGCAGAGTCTTCGCAACTTCTTTCTGACGCCGCACCCGCCCAGGCTACAACGGCTGGTTCGTCAAAAGAGCCGATGCAGCAGGTGATCAACCGCGTTCTGCGCGAAATTCTGCAGGCGCAGTCTCCGGAGCAGGCCGCAGATGCGGCAAAACGCGCGGCGCATGACCCGAATGTCCGGCAGGAGCTTGTGCATCTCTTACAGGAGATGGAGCGCGATGCGGCAGCACACGACCCGGTCTTGCGCAGGCTGTCGGAAGCGGCGTCCGGTTTGCGGGATCTCGGGCGCAGGGCGATGGCGCAGAAGGCGGAATATCTCGCGTCAATGACGACAAAAGACGCGCCGGTGCTGGCTGCGGAAGTGCCGTTCCGTTTTCCCACTGGCGACGGCGGCAGCGGGACGCTCAGCCTGTATTACCGCCGTAACCGCAAGAACAATTATCAGGCACGCGTGGTGCTGGATTTGAATACAGAAGCCTTGGGAACCGTGTGGGGAGACCTGAGGGATCTGGGTAATGACAACCTTGATATGACCTTTATTCTGGAGAGTGAAGAGTCGCGTGACTGGCTGGCTTCAGAGTCGGACACGCTTGTGGACGCGCTGAAAGAAAAGGGGTTTCAGTCACAGCCGCGTTTCGGTGTCCGCGACCGGCAGATGGAGAAAAAGACAACAGCTGCTTCAGCCTTCGGCGCTGATGCTCCGGCAGGGATTGATCCGGAGATGCAGGCTGCTGGCGATGCTGTGACGGAAAAGGATGACACAATCGAGCCGCATCTGGACGTGAGGATATAGAATGGCGCTGTCGAAACGGAAGAACCGGCAGCTTGCGGTTGCGCTTGGCTTTGATCTTGAACGGGATTCCTCGCCAAAGGTTGTTGCAAAGGGCGAGGGCAAGGTTGCGGAAAAAATTATCGAACTGGCAAAACAGAACGGCGTGCCTGTCCGCACGGATGAGGATCTTGTGCAGTCGCTGGCGCAGATTGATTTGGGTCATGCGATCCCGCCGAAGTTGTACGCCGCCGTTTCCGAAGTGCTGGCGTATGTGTACCGCATGGGACAGCGCAAAAAGGGGCGTGGCTGGTGAGTGCGTCCGAAATTTCTTTATCTGAAAGCCGGTGGAAAAACGTGGCGCGGTCTGC
>QKHZ01000222.1 GCA_003249795.1 bacterium
CATGAATCTGAATGTATTTTCTGCATTCTTCACAGTACAAAAGGTCCTTCCCAGTATGGCGGAGAAATCCTCGATTGTGCTGATTTCTTCTATTGCGGGATTTCAGGGCGGAAAAAACGCGCTTGTCTATAACGCAGCCAAGGCTGCGGTACGATCTATGGCGCGATCCTTTGCAGGAGAGCTGGCGGAGCTCGGTATCCGCGCCAATGCGATCAGCCCCGGTCCCACGGAAACCAAGGCGTTCTCTGACTTCGTCCACGGGGATGAAAATACGTACCGTGCCGTGGTATCTCAGATTCCGCTGGGACATATCGGTCAGCCGAGTGAAATTGCCGCGATTGCGCTGTTTCTGGCTTCCGACCAGTCTTCTTATGTGACCGGCGCAGAGATCATTGCTGACGGCGGCTTTACCAATAAATAAAACAGAACAGGAACGGGAAAACACAATGACTTTGTCTTCTACAAGCATCATTAAAGTAATCGTTGTAACGGATGATCTGGATAAAACGGTAGCAGGCTACAGGAACCTTCTGGGCACCGGAACTGCCCCTGCCGAGGATGAAGAACACAAGATGTTGAGAACACCATTTACCAAATACATGGGTCAGGATATTACCGACATGCCCATGCGCGTGGAGAGTGTTTTCAGCGATAATTTCTGGTTTGAAATCATCCAGCCTATGGGTGGGAACGATCCCTGGGCAGCGTGGCTGAAGGAGCACGGCACTTCCATCTGCTCTGTATGCCTGCTCTCAAACGGGCCACTGGAATCGGACGAGGCAGTCATGCGGGAAGCCGGATATGCATCCATCTTTAAGCAGGAAAAGGGCTATGAAGCCTACGAGTATTTTGACACGTCCAAGGATCTGGGTGTTCTGGTAGAAGTGAAAGAGCACTACAAAGGATAAAAACACAACCCGGATGATTTATGGTTCAGGAGGAAAGAGAATGGGTCAGAATGTATTGATTACCGGCACAGGCAGGAAGCAGGCGCTGGGATATAATCTGGTACTGCGGTATCTGGAACAGGGCGACACGGTGTTCGCCGGTGTTCGAAAACCTTCAGGGGCTTTGGATGCGCTGCAGGCTGAATACCCTGAAACGCTGCACATTTTGACCATGGATATTGGCAGCACAACTTCCGTAGAGGCGGCAATACAAACGGTTGCGGCAGAGGTTCCCTGCGTAGATCTTTTGATCAACAATGCCGTTATGGTATCGCCGGACTATGATAAGACGCTGGAACAGGCAAATCTGGATTATATTGCTGGTGTGGTGGATGTGGATGCGGTCGGCCCGCTTCGCGTCGTCAAGGCGATGCTGCCGCTGCTGCGAAAGAGCAAGGCGGCGCTGATCGTCAACATCTCTTCCGAAGCGGGCAGCATCGGCAGATGCTATCGTACCAACATGATTGACTACGGTATGGCAAAGGCAGCGCTGAATATGGCGACGATGGTGTTGCGCAACACCTTCAGAGATGAAGAAAATCTGAATGCCATCTGCATCCAGCCCGGCTGGATGCGCACAAATGATGGAAATGCAGCGGCGCCGCTAATCCCATATGACCACGCCGAACTGCTGCGGCTTCTGTTTGAGGAAAGACGGCGAGACAAAGAGGGCGATGCGTTTATCACCTACGAAGGCGAAGCGTATCCCTGGTAAAGGAAAGGATGATCGGCAGATGGAAAACAACACGTATCAGCATAGAAGTGCATCCCGTATGCTCCGCATCACGGACAGAAGCGGCAATCCCATGAGCAATGCTAAGGTGGAATATCGCCTGACGAATCACGAGTTTCTGTTTGGAAGCGGCGCGTTTGACAGCCTGCCTGCTGCGGCGCATGGCAGCTTCGGACACATCGATTTCTATCAGGATCAGATCAATCCGGATCAACGATTTTATCAGGAACGAATGGAGAAGTGGCTGAAGCTGTTCAATTACGGTACCATTCCTTTTTACTGGGGTGGTTTTGAACCCAAAGAAGGGGAACCGCTGACCCAAAGCCGTATGTATGCAGCCCGATTCCTGAAGGAACGAAATGTGCAGGTCAAGGGTCATCCTTTGTGTTGGCATAGCATTTGCGCCGACTGGCTGATGGAATATGACAATGCTACGATTTTAAGAAAACAAATTGAGCGAATTCACAGAGAAGTCTCCGCCTTTCGGGGCGTAATCGATATGTGGGACGTGATCAACGAAGTGGTCATCATGCCTGTCTACAACCGCTACGACAATGCGATTACCCGCATTTGCAAGGAGTACGGCCAGATTCCGCTGGTCAAGACCGTGTTTGAAGCGGCAAAGGAAGCAAACCCGGATGCGGTACTGCTGATCAACGACTTCAATCTGTCGGAAAAATATCGCGATCTGATTGCGGATTTGCTGGACGCCGGGGTGCCGATTTCGGCAATCGGCCTGCAGACACACCAGCATCAGGGCTACATGGGCCGTGAACGGCTTGAGGAAGTGTTGGAGCGGTATTCTGGCTTCGGGCTGCCGCTGCATTTCACGGAGAATACGCTGGTTTCCGGAGACATTATGCCGAAGGAAATTGTGGATCTAAACGATTATCAGGTGGAATGCTGGCCATCTACCCCGGAGGGAGAGGAGCGGCAACGCCGGGAATGGAAGGAAATGTATCAGATTCTCTTCGGTCATCCTCTGGTGGAAGCCATTACCGGTTGGGATTTTGCGGACGGAGCCTGGCTCCACGCGCCAAGCGGCGTGATTCGAGAAGACAATTCGATTAAGCCGGCCTATCTCGAACTGCAGCGTTTGATTCATAAAGAATGGACATCCTCTGGCGTGCTGCATACCGATGCAAACGGAATGGCGCAGCTAGCGGGATACCGCGGTGAATATGTTCTCTCAACAGCAGGCGAGCGGGCGGAATTTACGCTGACAAAAGGCGAAGATCTCTCCCCACACACAATTCAGCTGATCTAATTCCTTCTTCGGGACAATTGACCGAACAAACGACAATTCCGGAACAAATCTATAAGCATTTTGAGAAAGAGGTTGATTTGATGCTGCAAAAAATGAAACCAAAGATTGGTATTCTTGCGCTGATGCAGGGCTTGTACGATCATTCGCAACCAGAGATTCCGGCGAATCAGACGAAATTTGTTCAGGATGTGATCGATCAACTGGCTGATGTCGTTGAGGTTGATTTTCCGGGCCTTTCAAAAGAACGACCGGACGCAGAGCGCATCGTGAAGTACTTCAACGAAGCGAATCTCGACGGCATTATGGTGATCAACACTCTGTACTCACCGGGCATGCGTATCGTTCAGGCGTTTAAGCAGAACAATTTGCCCGTGTTGCTTGCGAATATCCAACCGTTACCGGATGTGACGGACGATTGGAACTGGAGCCTTCTGACAACCAATCAGGGGATTCACGGGATTCAGGACACCTCTAACATGCTGATGAGACTGGGATATAAGCCGGCAATCGTCACAGAAGACTGGAAGAACGACCGTTTCAAAACGTTTGTTGAGAATTGGGCGTTAGCGGCAAATACTGTGCGCCGTTTGAGAACCTGCCGTCTGGCGCTGATGCAGAAAATGCAGAACATGGGCGATATTCTGGGCGATGAAGTGGCATATTTCCAGAGGTTTGGAATTGAAGTCCTGCATGAAGGCGTCGGCCAGATCGTGCGTTATCTGGATCAGATTTCGGAGGCCGAAGTTGATCGGCAAATCGCCGAAGATTACAAGAACTTTGAAGTGAAGAATGTTCCGGAAAAGAATCACCGGTACGCAGCCAAGCTGCAGCTTGCGTTTGAAAAATTCTTAGAAGCAAAGAAGTATGACGGGTTTTCCGCCAACTTCATGATCTATGAGGAAGATGGCCGCTTGGATCAGCTTCCGATCCTGGGCGCCTGCAACATGATGGCAAAGGGATATGCCTATTCCGCAGAAGGCGACGTGCATATATTGGCGCTCATGGCTGCCGGGCATCTGCTGATCGGCAATCCTCATTTCACGGAAATGTACTCTCTCGATTTTGGTCGCGATGCCTGTATGTTCGCGCACATGGGCGAGGGCAACTGGAAAATCGCGCGCAAGGATCGTCCTGTTTTGCTGATCGACCGTCCTCTGGACATCGGCAACAAGGACAACCCGCCAACCCCGATTTTCAGTGCTGAGTTGGGTACGACGACTGTCGCGTCATTGGTGCCGATTTGCGGCGACAAATACCGCCTTGTTGCGATGCGCGGCGAAGTACTGGATACGCCCATCATTGCGGGCATCCCGATGAACCATACGTTTTTCAAGCCGGACAACGGGGTCAAAGCCGCAATGGATGGCTGGCTGAAGTATGGCGGCACGCATCATCAGGTGATGTGGACGGGAGATCATCTCAACCGCCTAGAGCAGCTCTGCAATATCTGGAGCATCGAGTTTGTTGCTGTCTGACAACGGGCAATCATTCGGATGAACGGTGAGCATCCTGTTCCGTTTGGTGAAAAAAACACAGCAGGGCCATAACAGATTCCTGCTATGGCTCTGTTTTTGCGAATGAAGCCGGGGAATCGAAAGGAGCGTTTATGAAAATCACTTCTGTTGACCATTTCACCATCAATTGTTTCAAACTACAGGAAAGCTTAGATTTCTATGAGAGCGTGCTTGGATTGAGTCTGATCAAATCCGTTGATCTGGGGGATCATGTGATTTACCTGTATCAGTTGCCCGGGGTAAAGCTTGAGCTGATTGCGTACAAGGAAGAGCAAAAACATATCATCACGGGAAAGACGGATATCGGGATTTACCGGCATTTGGCGGTTCGCGTGGATGATATCGAAGAAGCGTACCGGCTATGCCGGGAGGCAGGCTGTCCGATCAACCTAAAACCCACGAAAATCAAGCAACTGAACGATATGTATATCATGCTGATTGTCGACCCCAATGGTGTTGAAGTAGAGATGATTCAGGAAGGAACCTGATTCGTCGTTTTGAACGAAAAGAGTAATGGATGAACGTAGATTGCGATCAATCCTGCATTATTTTATTGAAATAAAATAACCAAAGGAGAGTGCGGCATGAAAGATATATTGCTGATGTCTGTGGACTTAGGTACCAGTTTTATTAAAGTCGGGATATACGATACGGACAGTAAGTGTGTCGCAACAGAAACGGAGCCCGTTAAGGATTACCGTCCTAGTCCCGGTGTGTTCATTCAAAAGGGCGAGGAATTGTTCGCATCCGTGCTTGCTTGCATCAAAAAAACGACGAATCGACTGGGCGAGCGCGCGCAAAAGATTGAAGCAATCGCATTCACCGGCCAGATGTCCGGGTTTATGGGCGTCGATGAACATTGGAACGATATCACAACATGGTCTTGCTCTCTGGATAGCCGGTATATGCCGTATGCGGAACGGCAAATGGCGCAGCTCAGGGATCAGTTTCTCGATATCGGCGGAACAAACTTTCCGCAAATGGCGCCAAAGTTTGAGTGGTTCAAAAAGGAATACCCACTTGAGAGCAGTAAGATCGCAAAATACCTGATGATCTCAGGGTACGTGATCGGCAGACTTGGCGATTTGCCGATCGAAGATGCGGTCATCGACCGTACATTCATTCAATGGACCGGTTTAGCTGATGTCAGAAACGACAGATGGTCTAAACAAATATGCGATGCCATTGAACTGGATCAAAAATTTCTACCGAAGATCGTAAAATCCAATGATATCTGCGGTTATCTGTCTGCTCGTAGCGCAAGAGAGACCGGGCTGAAAGCCGGTATTCCGCTGGTTTCGGGCGCAGGCGATAAACCGGCAGGCTGTCTTGGTGCGGATATTGTAACACCGGGCGACATGATATTCGAGGCATCCTCGTACGGCGAGATCAGCTGCTGTATCGAAGAATATCGGCCAGACTTTATAGAAAGACGCCTGGATGTTATCCCATCCGCGATTGCCGGCGAATTTTATGCGACGCACTTTGTGGCCGGGTCGGGTATTACACTCGACTGGTTCATGAATACGTTTGCCAGGCAGGAAGGCGTCAGCACGAAAGAGATGTTTGCAATGATGGAGGAAAAAGTTGCAAACATCGAACCCGGATGCGATGGCGTGATGGCCCTTGGTCTATTGGGCGGAAGCAGCATGCCGCTGGATGGGACATTACGGGGCCTCTGGATGGGGCATGACTGGAGCCACAAAAAGGAGCATTTCTACCGTGCCTTGCTGGAGAGCTTTTCGTATGACTTTGCTTTGTGCATTCGCAGTATCGAGAGATTGTATCCGGAATATGCGTTGCATGCGATTCGCATCATCGGCGGCGGCGCAAAATCGCCCGTCTGGACGCAAATGTGTGCCGATGTGCAGGGGAAAGCATATCAGGTGCTGGACAGAGAAGATGTTGCCATGTGGGGGGCTGCAATGCTCGCCGGGAATGCAATCGGTGTGTTCGGCGATTTGAAACAGACCGCAAAAGAGTATGTACAGGTTGAAAAAGAATTCACGCCCGACATGATCCGGAAAGCAAAATACGACAAACATTTAGCGATCTATGAAAAGTACATGATCGAGTTGCACGATTTCTTTGTCCGATTACAAAACATTCAATAAGGCGTGTTTGCCGCCAGCACTATCAAGTGAAACACCATTAAAAAACAGTGGAGAATAAGAGATTTAAAATGAGCAATACGATGAAAGCAATCCGAATGTATGCACCGCGAGATCTTAGACTGGAACAGGTTCCCGTTCCCGTGATCAAAGAGAACGAAGCATTGATCAAGATTATGGCGGTAGGGATCTGCGGCTCGGATATTCCGCGCATCAACCAATACGGCGCGCACATCTCACCAATCATTCCGGGTCATGAATTTTCAGGCGTGATTGTGGAAACAGGAAAAGGCATCTCGAATTTCAAGATTGGCGACCGCGTGACCGTTCCGCCGATCCTGCCGTGCTTTGCGTGCGAATTTTGTGAACAAGGGCACTACTCGCTCTGCAAAAACTATAAATACTTCGGTTCGCGCAACGACGGAGCCTTTGCCCAATATATTGCCGTACCCGAGACGAATCTGTTGAAGGTTGCGGATCACGTATCGTTTGAGGCTGCGGCGACGTCAGACCCGCTTGCAAACGCGCTGCATGCTGTCGAGCGCGGCGGCTTTCGGCCGGGGCACAAGGTTTGCGTATTCGGCGTCGGTGCCATCGGTCTGTATGCCATTCAATATATGAAGGCAAAGGGTGCCAAGGTCGTTGTGGCGGTGGACGTGGACGACCGAAAACTGGAGGCCGCCAGAGATTGCGGCGCCGACTTTACGATCGACGGCAGAGCCGCCGACGCCGCGGAGCAAGTCGTTCGCGTGACAGACGGCGGAGCGGATGTTTGCATCGACGCGTCCGGCTTTCCCGCGGCACAGCACAACGCAGTAATGGCGACGGCGAAGCACGGCACGATGGTGCTGCTCGGCATCTCGCACCAAGCGCTTACGCTGTCCGAACAAGCCGTAGACTGGGTGATGCGCGGCGAAAAGGCGATAGTGGGATCGTGGAATTCCTTTTCCAAGCCGTTCCCTGGCTGGGAATGGGAGCAAGCGGTGAAAGCCCTTGCGGACGGAACTGTTGACGCGGAAAAGGTCATCACGCACAAACTGCCGTTGGAAGACGTACCGGATATCTTTGACAAGATCTATAAAAAAGAACTGTTCTTCAACAAAGTCCTGTTTCTGCCCTGGATGGAGTAAGGAGCGGATATGAAAGCGTTTGTGTATTACGGCGGCAAGGATTTTGCGATCACGGAACTGCCCAAACCCAAAGCGGGTAAGGAAGAGGCCGTTGCCAGAATCTTGTGCGCTTCCATCTGCGGAACGGATCTTCGAACGTATCGATTCGGCAGCGAAAAACTCGATCCGCCGATTACGATCGGGCATGAAGCCTGCTATTTGATCGAGGAGAATGGCAAAGGCGTCAACCTCTCCGGCAGATACATTCTGGCGCCCGCGATAGGCTGCGGACGGTGCAGAAGCTGTGAAAAAGGCCGCACCAATATGTGCGATTCGCTCAGGACAATCGGGTTTCAATATCCGGGCACGTTTGCGGAATACATTCGCATTCCGACAGAAGCAATCGAGCGGGGACATCTGATCCGCGTGCCGGATCATGTTTCCGACCAGGCAGCCAGCGTTGTAGAACCTGTCGCATGCGCCATCAACGCCCAGAGCTACCTGAACATCGCTATAGGCGACAGCGTATTGATCTATGGCGCGGGATATCTGGGGTGCATCCACGCTGAGCTTGCGTTGATGCAGGGTGCGGAGAAAGTGATCATCGCAGAGGTGTCCGAAAAGAGGCGCATGAAAGCCAAGGCGTTTGTGCCTGAGGCGCACGTCATCAACTCCGGCGACAAAGCGTATTTGGATCAGGTGAGAGCGATCACAGACGGCATCGGCGTGGATGTCGTGATCACAGCGTGTCCTGCGGGCATCACGCACCGCCAAGGCTTGGAGCTGCTGAATAAGAATGGGCGAATGAGCCTCTTTGGCGGACTGCCTGGTGATAACAACTTTCACTTGGACAGCAACCTGATCCATTACAAAGAAGCCGGTGTCTATGGTGCACATGCTTCGACGGTTGAGCAAAACAGGCAGGCACTGGAACTGGTATCGAGCGGCCGACTGAACGCAGAGAAGTATATTTCGAAGTTTGCGCTGGAAGATGCGGACAAAGCGTTTCAAAGCCTGATTGACGAATCCGTAGAGAAAGCAGTGCTGATTCCCTGAATTGCCGATGGAACATATTTCAGGTTCGATAAGATTGTCACTTCAAGACCCACTGGAACAAATGAGGAAACGTTATGAAGCTTTATGTGAATTGCAAAGCAACACCCAATGGCGACGGCAGCGAGCAAAAGCCCTTTCTGCGCATCCAACAGGCGGCGGAAATCGCCATGCCGGGCGATGAAGTGTTGGTCGCGCCCGGCGAATACCGGGAGGACGTCAGCCCCGTTTTTGCGGGAACCGCGCAGAAGCCGATTGTGTATCGCAGCATGGAGACCGGAGGCGCGAGCATCACCGGCGCAGACCGCTTTACCAACTGGGCGCAGTATGAAGGCGATGTGTGGAAGCTCGCGGTTCCGAACGCGCATTTCCATGGCTATAATCCCTACACCACGCTGGTACTTGGCGACTGGCTGGATCAGGGCGTGCCCGCGCACACCGGCGAGGTATTCCTCAACGGCAAGTCTCTGTATGAAAAGGATTCGCTTGACAAAGTGCTTGCTCCGGAGTTCTTCAACGGTTCCTGGGATCGGGAATTTACCAAGCACACGTGGTATACCTGCCAGTCGGAAGAGCACGACGAGACGCTAATTTTCGCAAACTTTCAGGGCAAGAATCCCAATATCGAATACGTCGAACTCAGCATGCGCGCGCACTGTTTCTATCCGGAGCAGGAGCATGTTGACTATATTACCCTGAGCGGGTTTGTGGTCACGAAGGCCGCCACCCAGTGGGCGCCGCCCACCGCGCTTCAGGAGGGGATGATCGGCCCGCATTGGTCAAAGGGTTGGGTCATCGAGAACTGCGAGGTATCCCATTCCAAATGCTCCGGCATCTCTCTTGGCAAGTATCGCCAGCAGCATAACGACAACAAGTGGTCCCGGGAAAAGTATAAAGACGGTTCCCAGACGCAGCGGGACTGCTCCTTTATCGCCCAGCTGGACGGCTGGAGCAAAGAGACCATCGGTTCCCACACCGTGCGGAATTGCGATATCCACGACTGCGGACAAACGGGCATCGTCGGCAATCTCGGCTGTGTGTTCTCTCTGATCGAGAACAACCACATCCATCACATCAACAACAAGGGAAACCTTGCCGGGGCGGAGATCGGGGGTATCAAATTCCACGCAGCCATCGACGTCATCATCCGAAACAACCACTTCCACCACTGCACGCGCGGCATCTGGCTGGATTGGCAGACGCAGGGCACCCGCGTCTCCTGCAATCTGTTCCACGACAACTGTCTGGTACGGGACTATTCGCTGACGCCGGAACTTGGCGCGGGACTAAGCATGGGCGAGGATTTGTTCATCGAGATCGCGCACGGGCCTTGCCTGGTGGACAACAACATCCTGCTCTCCGAGCGCGCGGTCAAGCTGCCCACGCAGGGCGTCGCATTCGTCCACAACCTGTTCGGCGGCGCAATCACCGCCGTCGGATGCGGCGTCAAGAACGGCTCCAAAGAGTATGATTCCACACGGTATACGCCGATTCACAAGCCGCACAGCACCGATATCACCGGTGTGATGTCTATCCTCCACGGGGATGTCCGCTTCTACAACAACGTGTTTGTGCAGCGGCCTGTCCGGCAGGCGATGACAGATCTGTGCGCCTATTTTACAGATCACGAGTGGGATGATTTCAACCTGACTGTCGGCACCGTTCCCTTCAGCGGATACATGACGGAAGAGACATGGAAGAGTTATTTCGAGGGCTATTGCGGCGAAGGCGGCGGCAACACGCGGGATAAATACTACATGCCGTTGCCCGTTTGGACCGGCGGCAACGTCTATTTCAACGGTGCCTGTCCCTGCGACATTGAGACCGACGCCACAGTGGATACGGAGCACGACGTCATGCTGGAGCTTCAGGAAGAGAACGGCACATACCGCGTCGTCACCAATCTGTTGGACTATCTGCCTGAGGCAAAGACGATTTGTTCCGACACGCTTGGCATGGCATTTGAGCCGGAAGAACGCTTCGAAGAACCCGACGGCGCAGATATCGTATTCGATACGGACTATCACGGTGCCCGGCGACCCGAAAAACCCGTAGCCGGACCTTTCAGCAAAACATAACAGCAGCTTAGTATCAATTGGCGGTGCCGATCCGGAAAATTCGGCACTGCCAGGTTTTCTGCAGCCTTTTTTCCACTCATGTCAAGATTTTTGAGGTAAACGATGATGAAAAACAAAGCAGTTTTCATGAGCGGCACGAACAACATGATCACCAAAGAGGTGCCGATGCCTGTGCCCGGGCCGAAGGATGCGCTGATCAAGGTCGATGTCGTCGGCATCTGTGGCTCGGATGTGCACTACTACCAGCACGGCAGAATCGGCGACTTCGCGGTGGAGGGAGATTTCATCCTCGGCCACGAGTGCGCGGGCGAGGTGGTCGCGGTCGGCAGCGCGGTGAAGACGCTCGCCGTGGGCGATCGCGTTGCGCTGGAACCGGGCAAAACCTGCGGCAAGTGCAAGTATTGCAAGACCGGACGTTATAACCTCTGCCCGGATGTGGCTTTTTTTGCTACTCCGCCGTACCACGGCGTATTCACCAAATACGTCACGCACCCGGAAGATATGTGCTTCAAGCTGCCGGATCACGTTTCCAATACGGAAGGCGCGCTCGTGGAGCCGCTTGCGGTCGGCCTGCACGCTTCCGGCATGGGTGAGGTGAAGCTCGGTGACACGGTCGTGATCTTTGGTGCGGGCTGCATCGGGCTTGTCACGCTGCTCTCTTGCAAGGCGAGAGGCGCCTCCAAGGTCTATGTCGTTGACGTGCTGGAAAATCGTCTTGAGACTGCGCGAAGGCTGGGTGCAACTGATACGGTCAACGCGCGGGAATGCAACGCGGTAGAAAGGATAGCGGAACTGACTGCAGGGCAAGGCGCGGACGTCGTCATTGAGACTGCAGGCTCCGAGATTACGGTCAAGCAGACGGCGGATGTCGTCGCCCGCGGTGGCACGATCGTGCTCGTCGGCATGACGGCAAAGGACGAGACCTCGTTCAATTTCATGAAGCTGATGGGCAAAGAGGGCAACCTTAAGACCATCTTTCGCTATCGCAACCTGTATCCCGTGGCGATCAACGCCATCGCGAGCGGATCGATCGACGTCAAGAGCATCGTGAGCCATGAGTTTGACTTTGACCACGTCAAAGAAGCGTTTGACTTCGTCGTGAGCAACGCAAAAGACGTCGTGAAAGCGGTCATTCGAATGTGACCTGATATGCAGAAACCGGATTGAATCTGAAAATAACAGAATAGATTTAAAAAATTAGGAGGATGAAAAAGTGATTGATTTTTTGGATGATGCACGTATCGTGCAAATTGGGTTTGTTGTAAAGGATACCTTTCATGCGAAGTCGAACATTTGTCAAGCGTTTGGCTTCGAAAACGACAATGCGTGGTGCGATTTAGCAAATAATCCTAAGACGCTGTTTAAGGGAAAAACCTATACCGACATCAATTGCACAATTACAAATATGGATTTCGACAATATTCAGGTTGAATATATTCAGCCGAATGATAAGCCGAGCGTATGGAGGGATTGGCTGAACGAACACGGAGAAGGCATGCATCATTTTGCTTATGCCGTAAAAGATATGGACGAGAGCATTCTAAAGTGTGAGAAAAGGGGCATGAAACTCAAACAGAGAGGATTGTGGCCCAATGGCAACGGATGCTATGCGTATTTTGAGATCCCGAACATCGAATGGATCGAATTTGAGCTTCTTCAGGAATTCAAAAAATAACGAATCAAATCTTGACTGCAGATGCAGAACTGCATGAAACGCTGTAACTAGAGGGCAAAATTCTATCACTAAAAAGACTGCAACTTGAGATGCAGAATAAGTTTACAAAGCGAATCCACCAGCCGCATTCGCTCAGCTCAAGTGTACCCCCGAAGAGCAGTCTGGGCTGAATGAGAAAAAACGATGTTCAAACTGCTTGAGAGTTTTATTTCCGGGCAAATTCGGTCGGCGTGAGGCATAATGTAGCGCTGTGCGAACGGAACTCGTTGTAGTCCCTTCGTCAGTGCTCATCTTTCTCTCTGGCATCCTTGAGACATAAATCAGTTCATGTTCAGTCACGGCGGGTTGTATTCTTCGAGCAAATTATCCGACTACGCAACTAGGAAAAACTTGACTGCAATGAACGCAGCAGCAGCTAGATTTATTAGTTCGGTATTAAGCCTTAAGGAGAGAAGTCCTTCCTTCTTCAGTCTGGCAATATTCCGTATGGCAAGAACTTCGATGAGATACCGTGATGAAGCATTGATGTCGGATAAGGCTTACTATGATGAGCATGGATGGTTTGAATCCTTGTACTATACTGATGTCAAGATAGGCTTGCTGAAACGGATGTTTGGAACTATGATCGATCGCTTTGTCAAAAACATGTTTTTGCGTGAAAACGCGAAGAAGGAACTTTCGCAAATCCTTATAGTTTTTATAAGGCTGGAATAAGTAATCCAACAAAATTCGCGCAGTATGCATTAAGTAATGCGTAATTTAACAAAAATGATGGTTCATATAACAGAAAAAACAGGCGGGAAATCCGCCTGCTTTTAGTTGTCTAAGCTGTTTAATCATTACCTTTCCAGTCGATCGTACTCAGCGCCCACAGAATGACGTTTGAGCCGTAAAACACCCAAACGATATTAAAGGCGATAGCAGAAATCGGGCCGATCTGCAGATTATAT
>QKHZ01000207.1 GCA_003249795.1 bacterium
AGTAATCGCCCATATTGTAGCCGATAAAGGGACGCATAGCCATCGGGTCGCGCTGTACGACGCCACCCTTGCCGGTTTCAGCAGCGGTTTTTTCTGACGCCATGGTTGCGGCGACAAACGTACCGTGCTTCCAGCTATAGGCCTGATAGACTAGTGGAGCCAGATGCGCGCGACGTCCGCCGAAGATGAATGCGCTGATTGGCACGCCATCGAGTTTGTCGAGCCGGTTGGAACGGGTCGGGACATTATCGATCGGCACGGTGAAGCGTGAGTTTGGATTTGCGCCGGGAATATGTGCGCCGTTTTCGTCTTTCATTCCTGGTGTCCAGCGGTTGCCCTTCCAGTCTTCTGCCTCCATCGGTGCGGGGTCATCGTGCCCTTCCCACCAGACCGTTTTATCGTCTTTAAGGACTACGTTTGTGAAGATGGTGTCTTTCATTACTGCCTTCATCATGTTGGGGTTCGTTTTCATGCTGGTGCCGGGAGCGACGCCGAAGCATCCGGCCTCGGGGTTGACCGCCCACAGACGTCCGTCCCAGCCAACGCGCAGCCATGCGATATCGTCGCCGACAGTCCAGATGCGGTAACCTTTGACTTTCAGCCCTTCAGGTGGAAGGAGCATGGCGAGGTTTGTTTTGCCGCAGGCGCTGGGGAATGCCGCTGCGACGTATTCGGTATGCCCGCCCGGTTCTTCAATGCCGAGAATCAGCATGTGCTCAGCCATCCAGCCTTCCTGTTTTCCGAGCCAGCTGGCGATGCGGAGTGCGAGGCATTTTTTGCCGAGAAGGACATTGCCACCGTATCCGGAGTTGACGCTCCAAATGGTGTTGTCTTCGGGAAAGTGAAGGATGCGGCGTTTTTCGATATTGAGTTCCGCTTTGCTGTGCAGGCACTTGGTAAATTCACCATCTTCGCCGAGGGCGTCGAGAACGGCCTGTCCCATATGCGTCATGATTTTCATGTTGGCGACAACATACAGGGAGTCAGTAAGTTCTACGCCATACTTGGCGAACGGGCTGCCGACCGGCCCCATGCTGAACGGCACGACATACATCGTACGGCCCTTCATGCTGCCTTTGAAAAACTCACATGCTTCGGCATAGCCCTCTTCGCGGGATTTCCAGTTATTGATGGGGGTGGCGTCATCTTTGTTATCGGTGCAGATGAACGTCAGGTGAGGGGTTCGAGCGACATCGTTTTCGGCGGTGCGGTGATAGACGCAACCCGGGAGCTTTTCCTGGTCGAGTTCGATCAGTTCTCCCGTGGAAAAGGCTTCTTGGTAGAGTTTTTTCTTTTCTTCTTCCGATCCGTCACACCAATAGATCTGGTCTGGTTGGCACATTTTGGCCATTTCGTTGATCCATTCATTCAGCGCCTTGTGATTCGATGTCCCTGGCATATCGCCTTCCTCCTTCCCCGGTTTCGGGTGTTTTTGCCATTCACTGTGAAGTTTTACCCAGAATAAAGAAGCATGATAGCATGTTATAAACAAATGCGCAAGTTGGAAGGCGGGATGAGAACGAATAATATAAATGGGGTATATTTGAGCAAGGATTGAGTGTTACTGAGACAATTCAATTCAAAATGTGTAGATCCACGCTTTGCTTATGGAAGAGATCGGGATATCGTCATGATGGCGTTTCATGTTGTCATCGTAGATCAGGAAGCAAGAGTCTACTGCGACGAGCTTTCGATGGAGGCTTCTGTGAACGGACTGAGTGATTTGCTGTATTAAGTTTGGCGCTGCTATATTTGGCTGTTGCGCGGCTAAAAAATTGCGCGCAACAGCCAACATTTATCTCGAAGTTTTACAGGCGTTTGCTCTGTGATTTTCAATCGTCTTGCTCGTGATGACATTTGGGTGCAGTGCAGGCCTCCGTTATTCCGAATATTTCCACATGCCAATTTTGTTTAGTTTTGCGATGGTCTGCAGGTTGAGTAAATACGACTGATTTTTCTGGTTTCCGTAGAACTCTCCGACATCCCCGAGTCCCTCACCGATTAGCTTTCCGTTGATTGAGGTGCTGATATCGTCACCTTCGCCCTTTACATGAAGATAGGCGACTGTCTTCCCTTCAGGCGATACGTTAACCTCTCCGTAGTTCAAGGTCACGTCTTTGCCTAAGAACAGTTTTTTGATCTGAGCGGAAGCATCTGCAGCGTATGGATGGTTTTCAGTTAACCGTTTGACACCGATCGCATAAATATCATACTCCTTTCCGGCGTGAGTGATTGTAAATCTGTTGTTGCCAATTATAGCTGTTATCTTTCCGGATAAAGGCGCGGTCTCATCAGAAACACCAGTTTTCTTGATTGCTGTTGTAATGCCTGCAAGCGTGACGACGGGTTTGAATTCACTCGCGGGTGAAGTCATAAAGTCAATGCTATCGATAACTTTCTCTGCATTCTTATTCACCCATTCATAGCAGTAGATCCGCACACCGTCCTGATTGATACCATTGGGGCCGCTCCAGGCGACGACGGTATTGCTTGCGGCCATACTGTTCGCGTAGCGGATCGGGTCGAGCCACCAATCAACAACATGCTGGCCGTTATACATATTTAACGTTTCTTTTGTTCCGTCAGCATAGTTTACCTGATACATGAACGGTAGAGGGTAGTTACTCCACGCAAGGGAATGCAGGAAGAAAATTGAATTTGCTTTGCGGTGGATTTCTATGTTGACCTGCCTGGGCAAATCCAGATTGTCGGAAGACTTTGAGTATAAGGTGATCGCGGCGTTTGGTTGATCAGTGATATAAAACGGAACGCCATTAAACGTGTTGCTTCCTACAGGAAGATTGCGCATATCATTATCGCCCTGATTGGACCAACCGGTTATATCATTTTCTTTGTCATCTTTTAGCCCGCGGTTTGCATATGGCGACAAGTCGACCGTTTCGAATTCATACGAGCCAAGTCGTTTGTTGCGCATTCGTCCCTGTTGGCCCGAAGATTTGACTGTGCAGCCGAGGTTTGTCAATAATACCGAGGCCAGTCGCTGTGCTGTATACCGTGTGTCTGTTAGCGGGTGAGTGTAATTGAACTGGCTGATTAACATAACGCCTTCACCATAGGGTACAGAGAGTAGCGCGCACGGTTGAGTCAGGTTTTGCGCTTTTGACAGATCTGCTGCTCTGCAAAAATAATTGACGATATAATTGCTCTCAGGAAGTTCTTGGATAGATGAATTCCATCTCAGTGAACTGATCATTGCTTTGGCATACGCCGCGCTTGCCCAGAGAAGCTCTTGGTTACTGATGCCGGACATAAAACCAGACTGCGTTGTTTTGATTACATGATTCTTGACATCATCACCAGCCGTTGCGCATGAATCGAGAATCAGCGATACGCCTGAAAGTTTTTCAATTTGTTCTTTACTTTCCGGCGTGACATCCTGAATAAGGATTTTTCCGCCGTGTTGTGCATATGTCTGCAATTGGGTAATCAAAGAATCGGCAAGCGGCATGGAAGCCGAGAGGATAACAACGCCAACCGGCTTGCCTTCGCTTCGTAATGTGTCAGGGGCGAGGGGTGAGTAACTTATCTGCATTTTGTCAAGAAGTTCTTTCAGCTCCTTGTTTGTGTAGGCTAGTGTT
>QKHZ01000052.1 GCA_003249795.1 bacterium
TTTGCAGGAATGATTTCAGCGCCTCTTGCCAGTGCGGCATCGGCGGCAGTCCGTTTTCTTTCAGCGCGGAATTTTCTAGTTGTGAATCGGCCGGCCGTGGGGCGGGACGCGGATACTCGGATGTTGCGCACGGGTTGATTTGAACCGGAAGTCCGCTCAGCCGGAAGATTTCGCGCGCGAAGTCAAACCATGTTGCCGCGCCCTCACACGTCAGATGAACGGTGCCTTTCAGGCTTGTTTGTAAAAGAAGCGCAATGTGGTCTGCGACAGCCAGCGTCGAGGTGGGGTTGCCGCGTTGGTCGTTGACAACCCGCAGGGGCGCGGATGCGTTTTTTGCTAACTTCAGCATCGTGTGCAAAAAGCTCGGACCTCCCGGGCCGTACAGCCATGCTATTCGAGCGATCAGGTGGTCGGGACAGGTTGACCGGATTGCATCTTCACCCGCCAGTTTGCTTTGTCCGTATACGGTTTGCGGGACGGGTGTGTCGTCTTCACGGTAAGGGCGACCGTCGTTTCCGGAAAAGACGTAATCAGTTGAGATGGCAATCAGTCTTGTACCGTTTTTTGCGCAGGCTTGCGCGATATTTTCGGAGCCGCCCGCGTTGATCCGAAACGCCAGATCTTTTTCTATTTCACACCGGTCGACTGCGGTCATGGCTGCGCAGTGAATGACAACATCGGGATTGATATTTTCAAATGAAAGTAGAACCTGTTGCCGGTTTGTGATGTCGAAGTCATCAATATCTGCTGTGGCTACGTTGTAAGAGGATAAAGTTTGCTGCAGTGTCCTGCCCAGCATTCCTTTTCCGCCTGTGATCAGGATTTTCATTCGGGTACACCTTCATAAACCGGAAGATCGATTGCTGGCCGTGATGCAAGTGTTTCCCAGTTTTGATCCCGTTCAGAGAGAATAAGCTCGACGTTATGAAGCAATGGCCATGAAATTGCCAGATCAGGATCGTCCCAGCTGATTCCGCGTTCCTCTTTCTGTGCATAGAAATCGGAGCATTTGTAATGGAATTCCGCAATGGGACTTAATACATAAAAACCGTGTGCAAATCCTTCGGGAATATACATCATCTTGCGATTTTCTTCCGAAAGGAGTTCTCCACACCACTTCCCGAAGGTGGGGCTTCCCCGGCGGATATCAACCGCAACGTCAAAAACTTCGCCTCGTAAAATTCGTATCAGCTTTGCTTGCGGCTGACCAATCTGGTAATGAATCCCGCGTAAGACGCCTTGCGAAGACTGCGACACATTATCTTGAACAAATGTACTGGTGATTCCGAGTTTCTGAAATTCATGTGCATGATAGGTTTGCATGAACCAGCCTCGTGAGTCGCAGAAGACTTTGGGTTCAAGGATACACATACCGGGCAGGTTTGTTTCAATGCGGATCATGGTTACAATTTCCACTCCAATAATTGGCGCAGATAGTTGGCATAGGTTCCGCTTCCCAGTGAATCGACACTGGCTTTGATCTGGTCTGTGGTGATCCAGCCTTGTCTCAATCCAATCTCTTCCAGACAAGCAACCTTTAGCCCCTGGCGCTCTTCAATTGCCTCAATGAAGTTTGTCGCGTCGACCATACTGTGTGAGGTTCCGGTATCAAGCCAAGCGATTCCTCGCCCCATTTTCTGGACGCGGAGTTTTTTCTCCTGCAGGTAAAGTCGGTTCAGGTCTGTGATTTCAAGTTCTCCGCGTTTACTTGGGCGCAGGCGGGATGCATATTGGCTGACACCTGAGCTGTAGAAATAAATGCCGGGGACGGCAAAACGGCTTTTGGGATTTTCCGGTTTTTCCTCAAGACTGAGTACTTGATCGTCTTCTGAAAATTCAACGACACCATAACGCTGGGGATCGCTGACTTCATAGGCAAAAACCATCGCTCCGTCATCAATTTGCGCTGCATTGGTGAGACATGGCCGAAGCCCATGTCCGTAAAACAGGTTGTCGCCCAGCACAAGGCAACAAGAATCGTCGGCGAGAAACGATTCTCCGATCAGAAACGCTTGAGCTAATCCTTCTGGCTTTGGCTGGATTTCGTACTGCAAGCGGATGCCAAACTGCGAACCATCGCCGAGTAAGCGTTCAAATAAAGGGCGGTCATGCGGGGTTGTAATCAGCAGGATTTCACGGATGCCGGCAAGCATCAGGACACTGAGCGGATAGTAAATGAGTGGTTTGTCATAAATTGGTAACAGCTGTTTGCTGACCGCAACGGTTAACGGATATAAGCGGGTACCACTTCCGCCAGCTAAAACAATCCCTTTCATCATGGTTGATCCATCCAAATTAAAGAAATCTCAATCGTAAAATAATGAGTCCGGCCGGAGCAATAACGTCCTGTTCTCAATCAGTTTATCAGTATGAACAACATCATGATTATCGCAAGGGAAATCTTTGTCCGTGCTTATTTTTGCGTTGGGGGATGGTTTTCTTGGTTGAAACAGGGACTTACTGAGTGGAATTGCCCGATTTATTTTCAATTTATATATCATGCAAAGCATTGATGTGTAGTCTCTTGTGGCATCTTGTGGGGGATTTGTGGATATTTTTATAATTTTTTTGGAACAAAATCGGCACATCCATCCACTCATCTATCAGAAACAACCTGAATGCAGCTGAGCCATAAGTCGATTTTGATTTCCGATGCCGTATCCACTTCTGATTCAGGTTTTCTGAAAACGCGAAAATGTTTTGAGGAAAATAGTCATTGTCTGGAAACAGCAGAATCTGCAGTTCTTGACAACATCTTCAGACGTTTTTTGACGATAAACTGATTGCCCCAGTGGCATTTATTATAATCAGGTGTGTATTTGGTCATATTTGAAGACAGATGTTATTTTGGGGAGGTACAAACATGATGAAGTGTAAGTCGTTGTTGACGTTAGGGTTAATGTCTGCTCTCGCATTTGGCAGCCTCGGTGTGTCTGTGGCAGCTGAAGGTGGAGCAGGCAGCGGTGGTATGGGTGGCGGTGGAGGCATGGGACGTCACGGTTTCAACCGCGAAGAAATGCAAAATCGGATGATGGAAATGATCAAGCAGCGTCTGGGTGCAACAGATGAAGAATGGGCTGTGTTGCAGCCGCTGGTGAAAAAGGTGATGGAACTCTCTCGCGAACAGCGCCAGAGCGGAATGATGCGTGGTGGTCCCGGTGGCCCTGGCGGCGGGATGGGCGGTCCTGGAGGATCGGGTGGAATGGGTGGTCCTGGCGGTTCAGGCGCCCCTGGCGGTGGTGAGATGGGCGGCGGTCCGGGTGGACCTGGTGGTCCCGACTCTGAGGGAACGGAGAGCGGTGAACAGAGTGATTTGCAAAAAGCAAGTGCTGCTCTAACTCAGGTTACGCAGAAGGAAGACGCCACGGCTGAGGAAATCAAGGCGGCTCTGGATGCATACCGTCAGGCGCGGGAGAAGTTGCGTCGCGAGTTGGCAGCCACACAGGAGTCTCTGCGTGAGCTTTTGACACCGCGTCAGGAAGCGTTGCTCGTACTGATGGGGCTGCTGAACTGAGAGCGTTGGAGAAATAAATGAATCTGGCCGACAGGCTGAGGAAAGCAGGCGGTTTTACCGAAGACCGCCT
>QKHZ01000177.1 GCA_003249795.1 bacterium
TCTTTCTGTAAAAATCAGATCACATCACTGTGATAAATTTTGCTTGCGGCTTTATACAAAATATGAGATTATAAATTATATCAATTCATTGTTGGCCAATTACCTTTCCCTTTTCAAGGAGAACAAATGCCCTCTCCTAAACGCCGCCGTGCCTCTACAAAGAAGACGAGCTCACGACTGAAAACTCCGTTTCTTTTTGCCGGAATCACAGCATTCATCCTTATCGGGCTCTGGTTGTGTACGCGCAACGTCAACCCTGAGCCGCTGACAAAAGATCAGATCCTTGAAAAAACGGACTGGACCGAAGAGGAACTCACAGACACATTATCCAGGCAAATTGCGCTGCGTGGAAACCTTCGCGGCAGCAAGGACGTCATGGATCACCTGCAAAAACAGGTACAGCACCTTCCGCTGGAAACCCAGAAAAAGATCCGCCACAATACACTCGGAAAGTCTGTCGAATATGCTCAGGAGCAATATGCATCGCTTCCTGCAGAACAACGCAAGAAAGTCGTCGACAACCTTGTCAACCGACTCAAGCAGCAGCGTCAGGATCTTAAAACAATGACAGCAGATGAGCGCGCAAAGCTGAAAGAAAGAATGAACGACCCTGCAGTCAAAAACGCAAGAACGACTGCAGCCCAAAACGCCCTCGACAAACTTACACCAGCCATGAGAAACGAACTCACCCCCTTGGTTACGGAATGGGTTCGAGTGCTGGAAAACATCTAAGCGGATCGGCTGTTCAATAAACGGGGAACATATGAAACAACAACGCACCGCATTCACCCTGACAGAGCTTCTTGTTGCCATCGCGATTATCGGTATCCTTGCGGCACTAATAACGACGGCCACATCATCATCAATGGGAGCGGCCCGCCGCGCAAGCTGCATGAACAACCTGCGCAACATTGCCGGTGGCCTTAATATGTATGTACACACCACAACATTCAGACTTCCGTATTGCACGATGAGTCCGTCAAATCCCCCTGCCGGTGAAGAAAACATGCCATCCATTGTTGAGACACTTAACGGCTATCTTGACAACAAGAAAGTGTTCCACTGCCCCGGAGATCTTAGCGCAACATACTACACCAGAGATGGAACCAGCTATGAATGGCAGTCTTCCCTTGTCAACGGCAGGTTACTGGATGCAGCCTCGTTAAAACTGATCGGGATTGAGCGGTTCATTATGATGGACACCGACAACTTCCACCCCGACACCGGAGAATCTGCCAAAAACTACCTCTATGCAGACGGCACAGTCACAACGAAACCCAAGGGACTCTAGACCGATGCTGGAATGTTGCGGGCTATGCAAATCCTATGGGCGGACTGAAGTCGTCAAAGACGTGGATCTGCTCCTGCCTGAGGGAAAAATTCTCGGCCTTCTTGGCCCCAACGGTGCTGGCAAAAGCACCCTGATCAAAATGATCACAGGACTCGTCTGGCCCTCTGGCGGAAACGCCAGTATTAACGGGTATGATGTTCACAACGAACATGAACGCGCCCTGCAGGATGTCGGCGCGATTGTGGAGTGGCCTTCGCTTTTCCCCTACCTGACCGCCCGAGAAAACCTGAAACTCATCGTCGGCCGACGCGACAAAGAGTTCAATAACATGATTGAAGAGGTCAGCAGGTTTGTCGACATGAGTTCCGTTCTGGACAAAAAAGTCGGCACATTTTCAACCGGCATGAAACAACGGATCGGACTGACGTTGGCGATGCTTCCCGCTTCGCGATTCCTGATTCTGGATGAACCGACTAACGGGCTTGACCCGGGCGGGATGATCGAGCTGCGTCAGATCCTGAAACGCATCCATGCAGAACGCGGCGCAACGATCATGATCAGCAGTCATCTTCTCGGCGAAGTCGAACAGATCTGCACCGATGTGGCCATTCTCCATCAGGGCAGGATCGTCGCAAACAAACCCCTTGCGGATTTTACCGAACAACGGGGAACACTCATATTTCAAGCGACCCCGCTTGAAAAAGCAAAAGAGGTATTCAAACAAGCCGCACAGTCTTTACCGATCACAAACATGCGCACGGAACAGACCAAAGGCGAAATTTCATTTCTCGTGGATGCGGACCATAACCTTGTCTCGGAAGTCAACCGATTATTGATTAATGCCGGTTGCGCTGTCAGCCATGCGTCGTTCAAACGCAGGCACCTGGAAGACGTCTTTACAGAACTGACCACCGATTCCTATCAGAAATACGATAGCGCGATTCTCCCTCAGGAGACCTTGCATGTGGACTGACGTATGGGGCGAGTTGATCAAGCTGAAGTCACAACGTAAAAGCTATGTTGTGTTGCTCGGACATCTGGGCATTCTGATCCTCCTGTACATGAGCGTCAGCAGCACCGGATTTACCGGATTTGCCCGTCAGGTCGGTAGGGACGTCGGATTGCGTCCGGAAGAAATCTTTGATGCGTTCTACTTTTCAAGAATGGTGATGGGCGTGACATTTCTGATGCTGCTGCCGATCTACATCTGCACGCTCGCAGGCGACATGATTGCCGGAGAAATTCAAGAAGGCGGGCTGAAGTTGACCGCAACCCGCCCCCGCAGCCGCAGCCGCATCGTCCTTTCCAAGGCAATCTCCCTCGGTATCTGCTCAATCATCCTCTGCATCGTTACATCATTATTTACGCTACTCTGCAGTATCCTGCTGTTTGATGTTTCAGAAACGCAGATCATTATCCTCAATCCGAATATCGTCGGGATGTCGTTCTGTCTGATGAAGTCGGACACGGCACTGTTCCGGATGCTGTGTACATGCGGGCTTTATGGATTTTCAATCTTCGCCTTAGGTTGCATTACGCTGTTCTACTCAACGCTTGTCAGCCGGATGACCACCGCAACGGTTCTTGGAATGACAACTTACTTTGTCAGTTATTTTATTGAGATCATGCCGCAGGCAAGCTCGATCCGGCCGTATCTACTCTCGCATGTGATGGGAGGATGGAATTATCTTTGGCTCAATACGCCAGCGTGGGATCGATTCCTATATAGCCAGTTACATCTTGCGATGTATATCTTTGTTTTCGTAGGATTATCTCTTACTGTTTTCAGCTACCGCGATATCCGTTAATACGCGGCAGAATCGCACTGCCTTCAAAAATTGATTACTGAATATTATTTCGGCAATACTTTGCGGACTTTTTCCAGCGTTTTACGCAACCCGCTGCGGCAAATCGTCTGAGCCAGTTGATCGGCAATCGCCTGCAGAAGAGCCAGATCTATTTTCGTAAATGCTGAAGTACTGCAACATGCCTCCACAGAGAGTGCGCCGTAGACAACCTCTTCGCAAACAAGCGGAACACACATCACTCGATTTTTCAGATCGCAATCGTCATCATGACTCTCGCCATATTCAGTGCGAACGCCATCGGTAATCATCCCCTCGTGACATTTCGTAATCGCATTCAATAGCGGCTGGCTGAAGGCATACAGAACCCCTGACGGCGGGTCGGCAAAGCCTCCGGTACAGTTTTCCTTCGAGTTTGGAAAACGTCCCATATGCGGCAACAACAACCCGGAAGCAGAATCAGGCAAATGCAGAAATATTCGGCTGGATTCTGGGTAAAGGGAAGCGACCGCATCCATCGTCGTCTCAAACAGCGGCTCAACCATCCCTGTGCGCGCGGCAAGTCTGCTGATCCGTGTCAAGACGCCCAAGGGAGAATCTGAAGCCGGATGCCCGGACGCGATGTCGTCGTTTTTCTTTTGATCAGAAGACGGAATTTCTTTCGCGCGAACAATATCCGTTCCATCCGGAAAACGGGACGCGCGGATCTGCTGACGCCCCGGTTCATTTACTTTTTCTGTAGCCGACTCACCTGAAAAGAAAACGATCTTTGTCGATCCGATCCGTATCCGGTCACCATCGTTCAAGAAACGGCAATCCGATTCATACAGGACTTCATCGTTAAAATGAGTACCATTCGAAGAGCCAAGATCAAGAACCTGCCAGCGTCCATCAGTACAGCGCACCATCGCATGCGCCCGACTGGCGCGCATATCAGACAAACATAAATTACTGCTGGGCGCACGGCCAATAATGGTATCCTCGACAAGTCGAAAGACACCTTCCTCGCGCTGGCCATCATCAATTTTCAAGTACGCCATCATTATTCCTGACACAACCTGTTTACACATCACTATTTAACACAACAAAACCGCCATCTGCAAGCAGGAACCGACAATCCTGACCGGAATCATTTGCCCGCATTCCGGCGTCAAAAGAAATGTGTCCGCCCAACCGGTCACACAGAACAGATTTCGACCTTTGACAACATTTTCCGAATCGGATATAAATGCTAGGCTATTTTACACAATACGGAATGGAGAAATCTGCATGGCAACATTGCTTCATGAGGCAGACTGGGTTGAATCAACGCTCAACCGTCTGGCGCAAGAAATCCTGAAAGACCCTTCCCCCGGAAAATCCAAAGTACTTGTTGGCCTCCGCACGCGGGGGGCTATCCTTGCCGACAGACTGGGAAAAATCATTGAGGAATCAGGGCAAGGCCTGCCCATTGGCTATATTGATGCAACGATGTACCGCGATGACCTGCATACAGGCGCAGGACTAAAACCCATTCAACCCAGTGAAATCAACTTTGACCTGAATGACAGAACCGTCATTCTGGTTGACGACGTCGTCTGTACGGGAAGAACCATCCGCGCGGCAATCGGCGCGTTATTTGACTACGGGCGCCCCGCCGCCATCCGTCTCTGCTGCATGCTCGACCGTGGCGAGCGCGAACTTCCTATCCAGCCGGATTTTGTCGGCGAAAACATTCAGGTTCAAAAAGGCGGATTTGTCAGGCTGAAACTGAAAGACACTGACCCGCAGGGCGATGCGGTCTATCTGGTCGGCCCCGGCGAGGAGGAGCCCAAATGAAGTGGACCCGCAAACACCTGATCGGCCTGGAAGATCTCTCCGCTGAAGAGATCACCCACATTCTGGACACGGCAGAAACCTTCCGGGAAGTGTCGACACGCTCGATCAAGAAAGTCCCGGCGCTTCAGGGACGAACTGTTGTTAACATGTTCTTTGAGCCGAGCACGCGCACAAACCTTTCGTTTTCGGTTGCCGCCCGCCGTTTGTCGGCAGACACCCTCGCCTTTTCAAAGGCAGGCACGTCTGTGTCAAAAGGCGAGACGATGGTTGATACCGCAAAGAACATAGAGGCGATGGGCGTCGACATCATGGTTCTGCGCCACACGGCTGCGGGTGCCCCGCGTCTTCTGGCACAGAACGTTGGCTGCTCTGTCGTCAACGCTGGCGACGGGCAACACGAACATCCGACCCAAGCCCTTCTTGACCTTGCGACGATCCGTCAGGTCAGAGGAAAAATTGACGGCCTGAAGGTTGGCATTGTCGGCGACATTTCCCACAGCCGCGTTGCCCGCAGCAACATCTGGGGACTGACGAAACTCGGCGCCAAGGTCATGGTGGTGGGGCCCGCAACAATGATCCCGCCGGAGATCGAACGCCTCGGCGTCGAAGTCTGCCACGACATGGACAAAGCGACTGCCGAGTGCGACGTCCTGAATATGCTGCGGATTCAGTTTGAGCGCCAGAGCGGCGGAAACCCCTTTCCTAGCATCCGCGAATACACGCGCATGTTCGGCCTGACGCAGGAGCGCATTGACCGGTTCAAACGGCACGATTTGACAGTTATGCATCCGGGACCGGTCAACCGCGGCATTGAGCTTGCACCGGAAGTGGCCGACGGCCCTCAGAGCGTCATCTTAAAACAGGTTGAAAACGGCGTTGCCATCCGCATGGCGGTTCTCTATCTTGTTGCAGGCGCAGCGGAGCAATCACGCGAATCATCCTGAACCTTTTACCGCGAAAAACCAGAACTTACGACATAGAGGAATGAGTGCATGAACAATCTTCTGATCACCGGAGCACACGTCATCGACCCGTCACAATCCCTCGACGGCCCCGCTGACATTTTAATTATCAATGGTAAAATTGAGTTTGTCGGCTCAGCTGAGGAAGCAAAAAGCAAAGCACCGGACAACCTCAAGGAAATCGATGCAAAAGGCCTGATCGCTACCCCTGGCCTGATCGATATCCATGTCCATTTCCGCGAACCCGGCATGTCGGAAGAAGAAACCGTCGCGTCCGGCTCAGCCGCTGCGGTAGCCGGAGGCTTTACCTCCGTTGCCTGCATGCCAAACACGGACCCGGCTCTCGACAGCGAAGCGGATATGAATTTCATTACGCGTGAAGCGAAAAAAGCGAACCTCGCCTGGGTTTTCCCCGTTGGCGCAATCACAAACCGCCGCGAAGGCAAAGAACTGGCGGAGATGGGAAATATGTCACGCGGCGGTGCGGTCGGTTTTTCCGATGACGGTTCCGCCGTTCCGACTGCCGGACTTTTGCGCCGCGCAATGACCTACGCAAAAATGCTGGACAAGCCCATCCTTGAGCATTGCGAGGACCATACGCTTGCTGGTGACGGCGCCATGAACGAAGGTTTTGTCTCGACAATTCTGGGGCTGCCGGGAATTCCTGCTGAAGCGGAAGAAGTCATCGTTGCGCGTGACCTTGCGCTGGCACGCCTGACCGGTTGCCGCTTGCACCTGCAACACCTCTCAACCATCGGCAGCGTCGAGATGGTGCGGCGTGCAAAATCCGAGGGCATTGCCGTCACAGCGGAAGTCTGTCCGCACCACCTTGTACTTTCAGAAGAAGACGTTCGCGGTTATGACCCGAACTATAAGGTTAATCCTCCACTGCGCACAGCGTCGGATATTGAAGCCTGCCTGCAAGGGTTAAAAGACGGGACGCTGGATGTCATCGCATCCGACCATGCCCCGCACCTTGACGATGAAAAAGAACTTGAGTTCGGCAATGCCCCGTGCGGCATGATCGGCCTTGAGACGACCCTCGGCGTTCTGTTGACCCACTTGGTACACACCGGTAAAATCACACTGAAAGAGCTGATCGCGCCGATGACATGCAACCCGTCTGACGTACTTCGTCTGAACCGCGGGCGTTTGGAGAAGGGGCTCCAGGGAGACGTTACGCTGATCAATCCTGAACTGGAATGGACGGTTGACCCTGCAAAATTCCGCAGCAAAAGCCGCAACTGTCCGTTTAACGGCAAGACGCTCAAGGGACGCGCAGTCGCGACAATCGTCGGCGGAAAAGTCGTATACCGCGCGGAATGATCAGATACGCCGATCCCCAACGGACGCCGTTTCCTTGAAAAGAACAGGAGCTGACGCATGACGGCAAATGACGATCTTGATGACGTCCGTGCCGCCATGAATAGTGATCTGGAAGCCTTCGGGCGCCTGACAAACCGGTACAGCCATGCCCTGACCGCGTTTGCCTACAGTAGGTGCGGCAACATCGTTGACGCACAGGATGTAGTGCAAGACACGTTGATCAAGGCGTTTAAATCACTCAACTCCCTGAAACAGCCGGAACGTTTCCTCTCGTGGCTGTTTCAGATCGCCAGAAATGAATGCCAGCAACTCTACCGTTTTGAAAATAAACAGCGAAAACTTGCAGAAGACATCACATCAAGCTATGCCAATGGTTCCGCTGCATATAACGACAGCCAGCCGGAACAGTCTCTGCATGAGGAAGAAACAGCACAACTACTAAAAGCGGCAGTCATGCGCTTACCGGAACCACTTCAGGAAATCATCGTTCTCCGTTATTTCTCAGGCCTCTGCCGCTCTGAAATCGTCTCCCTGCTTGAAATCACCCCGGATGCGTATGACAAACGGCACCAGCGCGCCCTTGCCCAGATCAAATCCGAATTATCGCAACCATCCGATGCGCACTGACAACCGGCTTTTCAAGATTTCCGCTTTACATTCCCTCTGCGAATTTGGATACTTGATCCAAGTTCTGCATTCGGCAGAGATTGTGCTATAGATTAAAAGCCACACCGCAATTGTGGAGGATTTAGATATGTTTACCGGCAATATTGAACTGATCATCATCTTTCTGATCCTGCTTATCTTCTTCGGCCCGCGCCTTCCCAAGATTGCCCAGAGCCTCGGCAAAAGCATCCAGAGTTTCCGCGATGGACTGAATGGCGTCGATCCTGCTAACGAGCAAAAAGAAACGCCGGTGAAAACAGTCAACATGGATGAACAAAAATCAGGCGCTAACGCAAGCCAGCAGAGCGCATCAGACAAAACCGACACGACCTCTTGAAACACAGAGACGCGTCATGAACCAGCTAGATTCTTCCTCACAAGAATCAGAAAAAAAGCATCAACCATCCCCACGTCTTGCGGCACACCTTGGCGAGCTGCAGATCCGCTTGATCATCAGCGCCCTTTCATTCGGTTTCTGCCTGCTCCTATTCATGGGCATAGGCAACCACCTTTCCGCGTGGATGAAAATCCCTCTTCAGCGCGCTGTCAACGGGTTGGATCTTCCCAAGGAGCAGATGACGCGGTTAACAGAATGGAACGTACTCGATCCAATCGGCGGCCTTGTCGCACTGCTGAAAGTTTCGTTTTATTTCGCATTGGCCATGAGCCTGCCGGTTTTGCTTCACCAACTTTGGCAGTTTATCCGCCCCGGACTTTGGGAGCATGAACGCCGCGCTGTCCGCCCGGTTCTAGTTCCGGTTACGCTTCTTTTTATCGCTGGCGGACTGGTCGGTTTCTTTTACGCAAGCCCGCTGGCACTGCGCTTTCTGATCCAGTACAACTTATGGATCGGCGTCGAAAACCAGTGGACAGCATCAAGCGTCATCTCTCTTGTGCAAACGATCAGTATCGGTTTCGGTATTGCATTTGAGTTACCGATTGCGCTGCTGCTTCTGGGAAAGATCGGCATCATTAGCAGCAGGCAGTTGCGGCAAAACAGACGCGTGGCGATCCTCATCAGCTTTATCTTGGGCGCGATTTTCACACCGCCAGATCCTGCAACCCAGATTATGATGGCAGGCATCCTTCTTGCACTCTACGAAGTGGGGATTTTATTGGTTCGTATTTCAGAACGAAAAAAAACGTCGGCGATAATTCAAACAAATCCATTTGAAGGCGCACATTCGACTTCCGGAAAAACATATACTGAAAATTACGAATCAGACAATTTGATGTGTGAAGACGAATGTGATTTGTAATCGCAATCACACTTCATTTATCACCTAAAAAAAGTCCTGTTTTTTCGAGAAAAAATCAGCATCGCAAATTTGACTAACTGATCCTATCGTGTAATTTACTTAATGACAGGCAGCGAGGGTTCAGGTGGCAACGGCCGAGCACTGAATACCAAGCGCCGGGTCAAAGTTGCGGTCCGAGGCGGCAGATCCAGAAGGGAAAGCACTCGGGCGTGATGTTGGCGGCGGACTTATTTAAAGTCCTCCGCCATTTTTTATAGACACCATTTTTTGGAATGAATTCATGCTGGACATCAGAGCATGAGCAGAAAAACGATGCAATCATGTAAATGAAAACTCACGAAACACCCAGCGTTCGCGCCAACCGTTGCGCGGTATGATCGGCAACAAGATTCTGCGCGTGGCGGAATGCCTGCTGGCTTCGGCTAGAAAACTGGTCTTTTTGTAAAACGGCATGCAGTGCGTCAGCCCATTGAATCGGCGAAGCGTCCATCGGCAGCAACAAGCCCCCATCACCAACCGCTTCAGGGATTCCGCCGCTTCTGCTTGCGACACTGACAACCCCCTGCAACCCAGCCTCGACAAAAACACGTCCGAACGGTTCCGGAATCTGTGCCGGAGCAAACAGCGCTCCGCAGCCAGCATAAAACGCATCCATATTATCAATCCATCCGGCATGTTGAATCCCTGAAGCCTGCAACCGTTTTTTCACGCGGTTTGAAGCATGCCCGACAACAGTAAACTCCAGATCAGGACAGAGTGGTGCAACCTTTATAAGGACATCAAGTCCCTTGATCCGCTGCGGTTTTACAAAAAGAACTTTTTTCGGAGGCTCATCCCGCACCGGAATCGTTTCGGCTGTCGGCAAGTCCATAATCGGATAAAAGACTTTTGCTTCACGACGGAACTTCAACTCAAGAACGCGCTTGATGTACATGCTATTGGCGACCAGAACATCAGCTCGTTTATAAGCCGCGTGGTACAAATCCAACGCCAGTTTTACAATCGGCCACTTTAACCTAACGAGCCACGGCATGTTCGAAAACGAAGGATCAGGCGCAGTCAATGCATCCTGCCCTTCATAGAAATTCGGACTCAGACACCGGTACCCGTGAAACAGGATCGCACTTCGCACGCCGCAGACAGCTGCTGCTGCCACGCTTGAAGGAGCCAACCGGTTTTGCGTCAGTACCAGATCCGGCTCCCATCCTTTTATCGCGTTTACCACAGCATCGTGCCAGTGAATATTCAATCGGAGCGTCACCCAATCGCCATCACGAAACAAAAACCGTTGCGGCACATCCTGCGAAGTAAGCTGAACGCCCTGCTGTTCAACCGGCTCATCGGTACCGGGCTCAAGCACACGCACAACGTGTCCCTGCTGAACAAGTCCCTCGGCAACCGCACGCGCCTGCCGGTCCGCTCCGCCGTGTTTCGTCCTGTATTTATCAAGTGCAAAGAGAATCCGGCTCAATCCAGCCCCTTTCGCCATCCGTTATATTCAAAAGAATTATTCTCTGCCCGTATTCTGATTATGCGCAACACGATCCCCATATGCAAACAACGCTTTTTCACGAAGACAACGTTTTCGATTCCGCCAATCATAAAACCAGCCGGTCGTATACCCGAGTTTCATTCCCTGACGGGCACCGTCGACACGGATGCGCTTAATCTCAAACGGGTCGTCATGACGGTTACCGCGCAGCGTAGTCGTCGCGCATTCATAACCAGCAGCCGCAACCGCCTGACGCACACGCGGCGAGTATCGACCGCGGGGATAACAGAATGAAGTCACCCCATGCCCAAGTATTTTTTCCAGCTCACGTTTACATTGCACAACTTCCGTCTCAAGTTCATCGCCTGAAAGAGCGGGAAGCTCCCGATGCGTCATCGTATGCGCACCGATCTCGACGCCATTCTGATCCAGCATGCGGAGTGAGTCGTTCGACGCACGACAAATACCTTCCGGCAAGTTCTCAACTGTCGCGCGATCAGACTGCAATCCTCCGATGGCAAACGCTGTAGCCCTGACACCCAGCTTACGGATCACCGGAAATGCATAATCAACAAAGTTTTGATACAGATCGTCAAACGTCAACACAGCAACGCGTGCCGCCCTTCCCTGTTCGCAACTTCGCCACGCCTCAGTCAGTGTCATCAACGTCCACTTGTGATTCAACAGATACCGTACCTGTCGCTCGAAGTCGTCAGGGGTCACATGCAGGTAGGATTCAAACCCTTCCGCATCGGCAGGCGCGATCTGATGATACATGTAAACTGGAAAATATGCACTCATGATGTGAAAGGATACGGATTAGGCGTTACGGCGCAAGCAGCAAGCATGAAAATCGACATGTTCTTTTACGATCGAATCAGAGATCCGGAGCCAGAGAGTCTACAGATAACGCCGCAACTGCTCTACCAGTTCCTGCGGATCACACTTGGGCACAAAACCGTCGGCACCAACGTCTTTGCCGCGCGAAATCATCGTATCGTTGGTAATACTACTGTGTAATAGCACTGGTAGCAGACGCAGATCAGGATCTTGCTTGATATGAGTCGTTAACGTATACCCGTCCATCGTCGGCATCTCAATATCGCTGAGTACCAGATCCAGATAGTTGAAAATACTACCGTCAGAATCAATAGCCTGCTGCTGCAGGTCTTTGACAAGATCCAACGCAATTTTGCCGTTCTCGGCCAATAACACCTTGATCCCCGCCTGCTCCAGCGCCGCTGCAGTCTGTCTCCGAATCAAAGGAGAGTCTTCTACAAGCAGAATTGTATTTTCCGTTTTTCGCTGTTGAACCGAATCCAACCCCGGCCCGAATTCGTCATACAGATGCAGTACCTGCTGAACAATCCGTTCAAAGTCTAAAACAAAAGCGACATCGGTTTCTTTGGGTTGATTTGTAGTAGAGCCTTCTAATTCCGACTTACTAAGAGCCGCACCGCGCGCATCTTCTCTCAAACTCTTCATTAAAATCGTCCCGACAATATATTCCATAGGGATCATCCCGCCCGTATCCGGCGGCGGAAGAATTTCGTTCCATGAAATGTAACTGACGCGGTTCACATGCGTCACGAGAAACCCGACCGTCTGTCCCGCAAACTCACAGACAACAATAATCCGCTCCCACTCCGACTGGCGTTGGTCTTCCTCAACGATCCCCAGTAAAACAGAAAGCGCCACGACCGGAACCGTATGGTCACGCAGCAGCAACATTCCTGCAAATCCCCTTGGCATGTTCGGAACGTTCGTCAATTCTGATGTCGGCACAAACTCACGGGCTTTAAAAGCATTAATCGCATAAACGTGATCGACAACAACACCATCTTTCTGGCTACGCACAATGAAGTCAATCATACCGACAGCATTTGAACCGATGTCTACGGTTTCAACACTGGCACCGGCCATCACCTGACGGTCACTTGCCTCGCGGAATGCCTTTCCAGCCATGATGTGAACCTGATCCAGCATCCTTCTGGCATCAAGCACAAGCGCCACGCGCCGGTCACCAAGAAGAGCTGCGCCAGTTACTGCCTCAAGATCAGCCAAATCCCCCGCCATCTGCCGAATAATCACCTGCCGCGTATCCTGCACCTCGTCCACAAGCACCGCGACCAGACGATCCTGATCCTCAAGAATAACAAGCACACCATCCTCGACTTTTTGCGCATCTCCGGGTAAACCGAGATATTCGCTCATCCGCAGAACAGGAACAATCACGCCACGGATAGTAACAACCGTGCCCTTCCCCTCAACGGTGCTTACATTAGCAGGAGCAACACAAAATGTTTCACGGACAGACATCACAGGCAGAATCATGAGGCTCTCACCAAGGCGAACCAGCAGTCCTTCAATCGCCGCTAGTGCAACTGGAAAGCGCAACTGGAAAGTCGTGCCGTGATCGACTTCGGTCTGAACATCCAAATGTCCTCGGAGTGAGTCCAAACTTTCGCGGACAACCCCCATGCCCACACCGCGACCGGAAAGGCCGGTAACACTTTTTGCAGTACTGAAGCCGGGAGAGAAAATCACCTCGATCAACTCCTGATCGGTGGCGTCTTCAGGATTGGGAAGAAGCTTTCGTTCAATTGCCCGTTCGCGAATAAAATCAAGGTTCAACCCGCGACCGTCATCCGACATCTCGATCACGACATCACTGTCAGTACGAAACGCTTTCAGGAAAATAACACCGCGATCCGGCTTCCCTGCAGAAAGTCTCTCGGCAGAAGGCTCAAGCCCATGGTCAACCGCATTTCGTACAAGATGGATCATCGCAGCTGTCAATCGGTCAATAACGATCCGGTCGACCTCGGTATCACCACCGGAAATCCGAACATCGATTTTCTTGTGCACACTACGCGCTGCTTCAAATGCTGCCCGCTGTACACGGTGGAAAAGCGGCTGAATCGGCGTCATGCGCAACCCTGCAGACAATTCCTGCAACGACCGGCACGAGCGATTGAAATCCTGCAACTGAATGGAAAGAGAAGCGACTTTTGCCAGCTCAGGGTTTTGGGCAATCTGATTGCCCAGAAGTGCAACCTCCCCCACAAGCTCCATTAACTGGTCAAGCCGCCTGACATCCATCGAAATCGTATTCAGGCGCTCTGTCGCGATCACCTCCTGATCCGCAAGCGCTTTCGACTCACCCGTATTCACATCAACAACATTCACAGTTAAAGGCGCAAGTTGAACAGGTTCTGCCGATGCCCGCGTTACAGTTTTTATTTCGCGCTCCAACTCTGGCTCGATCCGCACACTATCAGATAAAGCATCATCCGGCGCAGTATCGCCGGGATCCTCTTCATCCCACTCCGCAGCAGCAAAAAACGATTCTGCATCCGGCTCAGCTTCCTGCTGAGCCGAAGAAGCGGTTTCTGATGATTCGTCATTATCTTGAAGCTCGACATGTGCTGCGTCAGCCGCGATTTTAAGCTGTTCTTGCATCTGCTTTATATAAGATGGAGCGGTATCCGGATTATCCTGACCACGGAGTAAGTGACGCCCAATCTGCGTCAGAACCTGAAGGCACGAAATAACCTCGTCTGTCAGTACGAGTAATCCATGCCGAGCGCCCTCAATCGAACTTTCGACGCCATGGTAAAACTCGCTCAGATTTTTCAAGCCGACAATTCCGGCTTCACCTTTGAGTGTATGATATTCCCGAAAAACAGCGCGAACGGTTTCCGTATCTTTCTCACCGGGAGAAATCGTAAAAAGTCTGTGTTCAAGATCATTAATCCGTGTTTCAATTTCCTGAAGGAACTCTTCTTCGACGCCATCTGATTCATGAAGTGCAGGGTTGTTCTCCCTTGCACTGTCTGCCTGATCCTTCAAATATAAATTAGTTTGCGCAACGACTTCCTTGACCTTCGCAGGATTCAGCGGCTGTTTGTCAGCAATCACCTGCAATTGGCCAAACAGACGATCCAAAAGGGATTCGATATCCGACTGGCTCGCCGTTTCGTCTTCGACAAGAAAACGACACAAATCAGAAACAGCGCCTGCAATCTCTGCAGCAGAAACTTCTTTGCCCTCAATGAGAACATCTCGGATTTTTGCTGCCGCAGCCCCTAAAGCCTTCCAATCGGGATCATCTGCATCCCGCATAACAAAGTCAGAGGCCAGTGCGGCGATTTTCACCGTGACTGCATCAGAAATCATGTTTTTTCCTATTCTGTCCGGTCCCGTCATGAGCAACCATAACGGATTCGCACGCCACTCGTCAAGCGTGGATTTTCATGTGATTACCGTTTCTGAAAAAACATTGATCTAACTAAAAACAACTGGAGCACGATAACCGGAAAGGATACAGAGACATGTCGTATTACGCAGAAAAACGGCCGGCCCACACAATGGCCTCTTCATAAAAACCAGGGAGAATCTCTTTATCAATGCCATGCTGCTCTGCCAGAAGATCGACCGATTCCCACGCGCCGTTCTCATAGGCTATAACCAGTTGCAGCACCGCGCTATACGGCGAGTTACTTCCGATCAACGCATCATGTAAATATGAAGAAAGGTGAGTATTTTCAAGGACTTTCCCCGTCGGCGCGCTGAAGATTGCCGCAAGCAATGAAAACAACCCCAATAAAAACAGGTCGTTCACTTCAACTTCGAAGTCAAATGCCGGAGCGAGTAACTCACAAAACCTTGCCCGAACGACTGCCAGAGACAACAGTGCCGACGGTTTACCCTTTGCAAACTGGGTCATAATAAGCATCAAAACCCATTTCTGCAAGTTATTGCCGCCAAGCATCGACAGCGCACGACGGATGCTCTTCACCGAATGACGAACGCCCATCGCGCTTGAGTTGACATATTTCAGCAAATTCAGCGTCATCGTCGGATCGCGCTTGATTATTCCTTCAGCTCGATCCAGACAGAAATCCTCACGGGTTGATTCTTCCAAGAGCAACAGCTTCGTCGCTCTCAATGAGTCAGCTTTATGGGTTTCAAGCATGGTCGGTGTGCTGAAATAAAATCCTTGGAACAGGTCAAATTCCAAATCCTTGGCAATGCGGAACTCATCATGAGTTTCCAGCTTTTCCGCCAGAACCTTCAACTTTTTCGCATGCAACTGTTCAACAAGCCCAGAAAGCACACTACGCTCACAACGCCGCAAGTCAATTTTGACAATTTCAACAATCCCCAACCACGGCACCACCTGCTCATATGAAGTAACATCATCAAGAGCAAACCTATACCCGCGAATGCGTAATTTGCGGCACGCCTCCCGATCCGGCTCAGGAATAGCATCCTCAGCACGAAGCTCGATTGTGAACTTTGCCGGAGGTACCAGTTCGGCATACCCCTGCGCTAGCAGTCGTGGCGTGAAGTTTATAAAACCGGGTTTGTCCGCGAGGAGGGTCTGCAGCCCGATCAGACACATGCTCGTGCCCAAAACAGAAAGAGATGCCTTGGACTGACGATTCTCATCCTCAGTCGGCTCAAAAAAATTCTCTGTTCCCTGACGGCAGAAAAGCTCATACCCCACCGTCAATTGAGCCTGATTCAAAATCGGCTGACGTGCTATAAACAAGAACACAACCTGTTCACTTTCCGGACAAATAACAATTATAATGATGAATAATATAGATATTTTGTACTCATGTACTAAATATTTTGCAAATATATTTTCTGTACATAATAATCTTTTTTACAATCCGATATTTACGTATTTGTTTATTCTCACATACAGGCCGACATGGATCTCAAAAAACATGACACATATTCTAACACTTTACAAATATCCGCAAAAGGATTTCAATGCAAATTTGACAGAAGGCTTTACAAAAACAGATGCCGACTTATACTCTACAAATCCTTTGTAGATAATTTTACCTGATGGTGGTCGGCACCTTGGAGAGCAAGCGGCAATGCGGCAGTTTATTGCAATCTCACGCATCACGTTTTCAGAAACAGTCCGCCAACCGGTCTATGCGTTGATGCTGACATGCACCTACCTCTTTATTGCCCTGACGCCTGCATTTGCTGCCCACATTTTCACGTTTGGCGCAGGCACACAGCTTGAGCAGGCGGCAAACCGCATGGTCGCCGACCTCGGGTTATCCACGGTTCTGCTTTCAGGTCTTATCTTATCGGTCTTTGCATCATCCAGTGTGATCAGCCGCGAAATCGAAAACAAGACAGCACTGACAATCCTGAGTAAAAAGGTCAGCCGGATGGGGATGGTTCTTGGCAAATACGCCGGTGTGGCTCTGGCGATTGCGCTGGCAGGCTTCAGCGGCCTGACTTCGGTTATGCTGATTGTCCGCAGCGGCCCGACCGTTGCTGCCTCTGAAAGAATGGATTACGGCGTACTCGTCGCCATGGCGGCGATTAACATCGGTGCCTGTATATACGCAACGTTCAGAAACTATTACCGCGGACGTGCCTGGATCGGCAGCTACACCTGTGCGTTTTTGGCGTTGTGCGCAATTGCATTTGTCGGGTTCGCACTGTTTGACACCAACTACGATCTTGTGTTTATGGCTAAACCCGGCGACGGGCTCAACCACCGGACATACAACCCGCTTGTATGGACAACGTACGACTGGGATGTTTTCCGGGCCGGAGTCCTGACGATCATGGCAATCCTTGCGCTGACCTCGGTATCAGTCGCGGCCAGCACCCGGTTCAATGCCGGCACGAACTTCGCTATCTGCGCGATCTTCTTTCTTGGCGGACTGACGAGCGAGTATTTCCATAATCTGTTTCAATCGTCAATTCCGGCAAAGTTATGGTTTATGCTGATGCCGAACATGCAACTGTTCTGGATGAGCGAAGCGCTGACGCGTGAGAAGCCGATTCCGAACAGTTACCTGCTGTACTCGGGTGGTTATGCGATCTGTTATATTGTAGCGATGCTGTTTTTGGCGTCGTTCCTGTTTCAGAAACGGGATGTTTCATGATGAACGAACTCAACAATCAGGATTTTTCACACAAACCGGCCAAACGCCTTGATGCCGGACGGGCAGAAATGCTTGCATTGGGCGGACTGGGACTGCAGGGGATGTGCACGCTGGTCTGTCTGCTGTTTTCATGGCTGACCCAATCGGCGGCGTATGGGTTATTACGCTGGCAGGCGGCTCTCGGGATTCTGGTCTGGTTCTTGACATGGATTCAATTGCGTCTTCGCCGTCTGGCACGGGACGAGCGGCTGGATCTGGAAGAAGCGGAGCGTCGCCGCCGGGCACAGGGCATGCAGGCGCTGTTCCAGAACGCGGAAGAAGGCCTTGCCGCCCGCAACCTGCGCCATATGGAAACAATCCTTGCTCCAATTGCCAGCGTACTTCTTGCGCTGGGACTCTTGGCTCCATTCGGCCTGTTCCTGCTTCGCGGTGCGCCGTGGTCGCTTGCAGCAACAAACCTTAGATCAGATTTCCTTTTGCCTGCGATTGTTGGCGGTTTATTTGTCGCGTTCAGTCTGTTCCTTCTTGGAATGTATGCGGCTGGCATGGCACGTGAATCCGCGTGGCGGCTTCTGCGTGCGGGTGCCGGTTACAGTCTAACGACTGCATTTGCAGGGCTCATCACCGGCCTTGCTTTTACATTAATTACACAGGGCTGGCTTGCAACAACCCCCGACACCGTTGTCTGCGCCGTTGTCATGGCTTGGATGACCCTTCACGCGATCGAGATTCTGATCAACTTCGTGCTGGACTTTTACCGGCCGCGCGTTGCTGGAACCGAAAACCGCCCGGGCTACGACTCACGCCTGTCAGGCCTGTTTGCAGAGCCGCAGGGGATTTTCCATACCTTCGCCCACACACTTGACTACCAGTTCGGGTTCAAGGTTTCAGACACCTGGTTTTTCCGGTTCCTTGAAAAAGCGTTCATGCCGCTGGTTCTGATCCAGCTCACGCTGTTCTACCTGCTTTCCTGCTTTGTCGTTGTCCGCCCGGGCGAAGCTGCGCTGATCGAGCGCTGGGGCGCGCCGCTGGGAGTCCGCACACTTCCTGAAAATGACGGAGACTGGGACAAACTACCGACACCGCTGAAGGCAGGCCTTCACATCAAACTGCCCTGGCCGATTGAAACCGCACGGATCATGAACCAGGAAAAAATCTCGAACATGACCATCGGCTACCATGTCGAAAACGAAGCCGATGCGAAAGCCAAAGAAGAAAAGCTCCGAACGACGGTTGTCACGTGGGACACGGTTCATGTCAAAGATGAAAACCAGTACCTGATGCCACTGCCTGCCGCCCAGTCAAAAGAAGGCAGCGACAGTCAGGTGGATGCGCTGCTGCTTTCGGGCGAATTCCGGATTGAATACCGCATCGGCAACGATACCGGCGATGTCTACCGTTACTGCTATCGTTTCCAAAACCCCGAAGAAACAATCAAGACGATTTTCCAGCGCGAGGTGACCGCCTTCCTTGCCGGTGCCGACTTCTGGGATATTTTGGCCCAGAAACCGGAAGAAACCCGCAACGCACTACAGGCGCGGCTCTCAAAATCATTACATGATTCCGGGCTGGGAATTGAACTTCTGTTCCTCGGCATCAGCAACCTCCACCCGCCGGCCGGTGATGTCGGCAAGTCCTATCAGGAAGTAATTGCAAGCGGTCAGCAGAAAGAGACCGAGATCCACACCGGCTGGATCGACGCCAACGAAATCGTCGGGCTCGCCCCGAGTGAAGCGGACAAGATCCGCAAAGCGGCCGAGGCCGACAGCTTCGGCGTTACAGTCATGGCCGAAAAGCAGGCCGACTGGTTCCGCTCGCACGAGAAAGCGCTTGCTGCCGCACCGTCGTCACACCTGCTCCGTCTGCGGATGCGGATGCTGGAAGAGGCGCTGATGAATGCACGCAAGATCATGGCGCCGCGCGACACACTCGTCATTATGGATGACACCAAGACGGTCTCGCCGATGAATATAGAAAAAGCGATTGTTCGGGAAGCGACCAAATAAGGATATTCACAATATCAAAACTTCAGCCGGTATTTGCAACCCCCAAACCGGCAGAGATGAGGAGACTTGAAGTGAAACGAAATAGATGGACTATCGCGGTTGCCGCACTCATTGTCGTAATGCTTCTACTTTACACATTCTGCTTTACGGTTCAGGCAAACACCGTCGCCGTCGTAAAGACGCTCGGACAAATTACCAGCGTTCGCACAGAAGCCGGACTCTATGGCAAGTGGCCTTGGCCGATCCAGTCTGTCCAGACTATCGATGCACGTGAACGTCAGCTCAGTGTCATCGGTAAAGAAATCCCGACACGCGACGAGAAAAACATCATCGTGACCGTCGTCGCAGCCTGGAAGGTAACCGATGCCGAGAAATTCGTCACCCGTCTCGGCGATGACAAATCCGCGGAGACCAAACTCTCCAGCCGAATTGAAGACGCCCGCTCACGCGTGATCAAAACCGTGAACCTTGGCGACATCATCACAGTTGATCCCAAGCAGGCTGAAAACTTCAACGCCTTCCACAACAGCCTTCTCAAATCAATCCGCGACGGGCTGCAAGATGCTGATTACGGCATTGATGTCACCCACCTGTGGATTCCCTCAATCGCCTTCCCACCCAGCGTTACGGAAAAGGTTTTCGCGCGCATGACGCAGGAACGCAAACGCAAGTCCGAGAAAACAATCAAGGAAGGCAAGAACGAAGCCAATATGATCCGCAATCAGGCGCAGCTGCAACAAGCCAAGATGCTGGCGAATGCAAACGCCGACGCCATCGCCATCCGCGGTCAGGGTGAAGCGGCGGCAGCCGAGTTTTATAAAGTCTTTAAAGAAAATCCGGAACTGGCCAACACATTGCGCAAGCTGGATGCACTGAAAGAAATCCTGCAGAAACGCGCAACCGTAGTTCTTCCGTCCGATGCGCCGCTGGACTCGCTGCTGCCGCCAAGTCCGCAAGAAAAGCAGTAACGGCATCCGCAATATTTTATTGATATGAAAAATCATCATAGATGAGGCATAAAAGCCATGACGGAACACGACCATAACGACAACGATACGCCGACGCCCCCGTCCGGGGAGGATGGGCACAAGCATGATGAAAACTGCTCATGCGGCTGCGGCGGGCAGAACAATGCGGATCAATCCGCACCTGCATCGAATAGCCCTATCACCCATAAGCATGACCATGAGAATGCCCCGAGTTGCTCCTGCTGCTCCGGCGGAGATGACTCGGAAGAATCGCTTGCGGTAATTGAAGAAGATCCGGCTCTGCGCAGTTTGAACAAGGCACTGGGAGCAAGTTTTCTGGCGCTGAAGCTACTCATGATCGGCATGATTGCGCTGTTTTTCATCACACGCGTCACCTTTGTCCAGCAGGGGAGTATCGGTTTAAAACGCCAGTTCGGAAAATATCTCCGAGAAAAATCCGGCGCCATTAAAATCTATGAACCAGGTTCTCTTGTTTTCGTATGGCCGGAGCCGATTGAAACGCTCGAAAAGCTGCCCCAGAGCCGAGTAATGACGCTGAAGCTGAAGACGGAATTCTGGCCGGAACTTCCTGCAGACGCCGCGATCAAAAGCAAGGACCTTCCGGAGAAACCGACCCTTGCCCCGGGCAAAGACGGTTACGCACTCACCGGTGATCTGAACATCCTGCACTGCCAGTGGACAGTCAACTATCGCATCGCCGATGTTGAACGCTATCTGTTGCAGTCGCAGCAACCGGAAGAGGTCTTGCGAGTTTCCGTTCAGGCTGCGATCTTAAAGTGCATCGCCGCAGTCTCGGTCGATGATGCCTTCTATCGCCGCACGGGTGAATTATTTGATATGATCAACCGCACGGCACGGGAAATGATGCAGGACAATGACAGCCTTGCCCTCTGCGGTATCGAAGTGATCAACATCACATCCGACGACATCCGCCCGCCCGGGCAGGCGCAGCGAGCGTTCAGTGCCATAACCGGCGCGCTCAGCGAAAAAACGAAGCTCATTGATGAAGCGCGCAAATTCGCCGACATCATGGAAGTCGAGGCCAAAGGCGAAGCCGACCGCATCCGCAAGGAAGCTGAAGGAACCTCGCGCCTAATTATCAGCCGAGCCAAAGGTGACAGCCAGCGTCTTCAGGATCTGCTTGCGAAGTTCCCGAACGATCCCAAAGGGCTTGAAGTATACATGATGCAATACAAATATGACCAGCTCAAGGCGATCCTGCTGAAGGCCAAGCGCTACATCCTTCCGCCGGGAAAGAACTGGCTGATGGTTTCCCCTGCCCCGCAGGATTATCTTGACGCAGACGAACAGAACAGTACGAACTAGTAGGGGGTAGCATGAGCAGCATTTCCGTCATTGCAGAACAAGAAAACGAGCAGGTTGCGCCCAACCAGCGTTCTAACGCGGTCTGGCTTTTCGCCACGTTTGTAGGCGGTGCGTTTATCCTGAACTCCTATCTGTCATACTATACCTATGAATCGGCTCTACCGAAAGACGAGAAGATCATATCGAGTCTTTGCGCCCTGATCGGTGCGATCCTGCTATCGGCGCCCCTCGTTGTCCGCAGTCTGAAAAATATTCTGCAAAACAGGCTCCATATGGCAGAACTAGCAAGCCTTGCTGTCCTTGCCTGTTTTGCAGTCGGCAAATATCAGGAAGCCGGGCTTGTCGCGTTTTTCCTGATGATGGCAGAACTTCTGGAAAGCAGGACGGCTTTGGGCGCACGCGCTGCAGTTGAAGGCCTGATCCGCCTGACACCGAAAGAAGCGCACCGTTTATCAGAAGACGGTTCCGAGAGTGACGTCTCTGTCGACAAACTTGCCCCGAAAGACCGCGTCCGAATTCGTCCGGGCGAAAACATGCCGATTGACGGAGTGATCCGTTCCGGTGAGTCCGCGATTAATGAAGCGAATGTCACGGGTGAAAGCCTTCCGGCTGACAAGCGCTCCGGCGACATCGTATATGCCGGTACAATCAACCTGACCGGTGTGATCGAAGTCGAAGTCACCCGCGTCGGTGCAGACACGACTCTCGGTAAAGTTCACGATCTGATTCTGCAAGCGGAAGCAACGCGCCTGCCGCTCATGCGGCTCATCGACCGGAACGTGCAGTGGTACACGCCGACGATCCTGATGATTGCCGCCGCGATCCTTTTCTTCACTAAAAGCGTCGACAACGCGATTACCGCAATCGTCGTTGCCTGCCCATGCGCGCTGGTTCTGGCAACCCCTACGGCGATGGTTGCAGGGCTGACCTGTGCTGCACGCCTCGGCATCCTGATCAAAAATGTCTCGCACCTGGAACTGGCCGGAACAATCAACGCGATCCTGTTTGACAAAACAGGTACCCTGACAACCGGTGAGCTTACGGTCTCGCGCCTTGCGCCAATTGAAGATGTTTCCGCAGAAGACCTGCTCCGCACAGCAGCATCAGCTGACCGCCACTCAAACCACCCGGCTGCGCGCGCACTACTGCGTGTAGCGAAAGACGCCTCGGTTCAACTGGCTGAACCCAAAGACATGACCGAGTTCTCCGGTAAAGGTGTCCGTGGAACGCTCGACGGCGAAGTCATCCGCGTCGGCCGTCGCACCTGGCTTGAGGCTGAAGGCATTGATCTTGCGGGAGTCCCGGAGCAGAAACTCGGCGTGGAAGAAGGCTACTCCACGATTTATGTCGCACGCGGCTCCTCCTGCATCGGCTGGATCGGACTAATGGACCGCACCCGCCCTGAAGCGCGGATGGCCACAGAAAGCCTACTGGACTGCGGCGTACGCAATTTGACAATGGTTACCGGTGACCGCTGGGGCGTAGCCCGTCGCGTTGCCTCAGAACTCGGCTGCACAGACGTACAGGCTGAATGCCTGCCGGAGCAAAAACTGCATATCGTCGAATCCCTCCAGAAAAAAGGGTTGCGGGTTGCGGTGATTGGTGACGGTGTCAACGACGCGCCCGCGCTTGCAGCAGGCGACTTGGGTATTGCCATGGGTGCAGCCGGTAACGATATCGCAATCCACTCCGCATCCATCGCGCTGATGTCCAACGACCTCGGTCGTCTTCCGTTCCTGATCCGCTTGAGCCGCCACGTGCGCCGGATTGTCATCCAGAATCTTCTGTTCGGCGGATTCCTTGTTGCCGCAGGGCTTGTGGCGGCGGGCATGGGCTGGCTCAGCCCGGTTGTCGCTGCGATCATCCATAACCTCGGCAGTTTCCTTGTCATCTTTAACTCTGCGCGTATTGTCCGGTTTGGTGAAGAGATCCAGCCGCATGCGCCTCTCGACAGCACCGGAGGCATATCCGCATGAGTGCCAATCCCGTCATTCAGACATTCGAGTTGAGCAAACTGTACCACCACCCGTTTTTCAAATGGATGGTCAGCGCCTACGCGCTTGATTCGTTGACATTTCAGGTGGAACCCGGAACGGTTCACGGTCTGCTCGGACCCAATGGCAGCGGGAAAAGCACAACCATCAAACTCGTCCTCGGGCTGATTTTCCCGACCGATGGACACGCCAGCATTTTCGGCAAGCGCCCCGACGACATTTCGGTCAAAAGCCGTCTAGGATTTTTGCCGGAAGAAACTTATCTCTACCGGTTCCTTGACGCGGAAGAAACACTCGACTTTTACGGCCGCCTGTTTTCATTATCATCAAGAGAACGTAAGCACCGAATTGACGCGCTTCTTGATTTAACCGGCCTTCGCGCGGAACGCCACCGTCCGCTTGCGGAATATTCAAAAGGCATGTTGCGGCGGATCGGAATTGCACAATCGCTGATTAACGATCCGGAACTGGTCATCTTTGACGAACCGACAACCGGGCTCGACCCGATCGGTACACGCGACATCAAAGACCTGATTCTTGAGCTGAAGTCAAAAGGCAAAACCGTCCTGCTCTCCAGTCACCTTCTGGCTGACGTGGAAGATGTCTGCGACAACGTCAGTATCCTCTACGGCGGCGTTCTTCAGGCTGACGGACCGATGACAACGCTGCTTCAACAGAACAACCTCACGCAAATTACAGCCGAGATGGATGAGGCAACCAAGCGCGAAGTTGTCGAGCTCATCCGCAAGCGGAGCAACAATCAAAGCGAAATCAAAGTTTCGCCGCCGAAGATCCGGCTTGAAAACCTGTTTATGCAGATTGTCGAGTCCGCCCACAGTGAAAACATGGCGACCAGCGGCGTCGGCACAAGCTCCGGCCGTCTTGATTTTCTTTCGCAAACAGCAGAACCCGGTATCCTTGACAAGCTTCAGCAAGAATCACCCACCGCCTCCGCAATGATGAATAAATCTCAACCGGTTGCCGCCGAGGCGATGCCCTCATCCGCGAGCCTTGACGCCCTAGTTGCCGACGAGGATGAGGAGGACGACAGTGACTGGGATGAGGACGAAGAGGATTCTTCTCTGGTCGAACCAATCAAGCCCAATACGTCACTGCTTGACAAACTCACGCAGGAGAACGACGTCTGAGATGACTGCATTATGGGCAATAACACGCAACACACTCCTGATGCTTCTTCGCAGACGCGCACCGCTTGCTCTGGCGATGCTGGTCTTGCTTGGCGCACCGTTTTTGGGGCTAGCCATTCTTGAGGGCGACAACACCCTCGCGGGCCTTATGCGCCTGACCATCAGCTACAACCTGACCGTGTTCTCAGCAGCACTCGTGATGTTGACGATCTACGCATCCTGCACCTGCCTTGACTCCGAGTTTTCAGAGAAGCAGATATACCTGCTCGACGTCAAGCCTGTCCCGCGCTGGATTGTTTTGGCAGGCAAAGCTGCCGGCGTTTTAATCCTGAATGCGTGGCTGCTGCTTGTCGGCGGGGTAATCCTTTACGGCATTTTGATGTATCAGGCCAAGCCCGTGAAAGGGCGACCCGAACAGCTGTCGGATGCATACCAGCAGATCCTCGTCAGCCGCCAGTCGTACCGCCCCGATCTTCCCAACCTCAGAGACGAAGTGCAACGCGAGCAGAAACGGTTGATTCAGGAAAAGCGGATTGACCCGACAGAGTGGGATCAGCAACGCCTTCAGCAACAGATCGCAATGGCTCTGGACAAGAAGCTGCTGCCGATACCGTTTCAAGGAAACCGTAAATTCATTTTCCACGGGCTTCCTACAGAGAACGATTCTGTAAGCGGGGTTACTCTGCGCTACAAGCTCTACGGAGAACGCGAAGGCGAATCGGTAGAATGGCTGCAAACAATGTGGCTGGTGCATGACCCAAGCACCGCCATGGTCCACCAGATCCAGCTCGTCGCAAAACGCGGAACTACGCGAGAGATCCAAATCCCGGCGTCTGTTATTTCAAAAGAGGGTACGGTTGAGGTTACGCTCGTCAATCTGACAGGACCTGAAGAAGGAAAGCCTGCCGCCAAAATCAATATTCCGCTCTCTGACGGGCTGGAGCTTCTTGTGCCGAACGGGTCATTTGAACTCAACCTCTTTAAAGCGATGTCGCTAATGTGGATTCGTCTGGCGATGCTGGCGACAATCGGAATTTTTGCCAATGCTTTTTTACGCGGACGCGTTGCAGCATTCCTGTTGATCGGGCTTGCCATCTCAGGCATGGTACACTCTACCGTCAAGTCTGCGCTGATCCCGCCCCGCACGATGATCAACGCCAAGACGCAAGACACGGCTGACGATACCGTCCGCAATCTGGGCGCGGCATTTCTGGATATGCTTCCGGACTTCAGCGACACCGATCCCCTGCCCGACCTGTCTGTCGGACGACTGATCCGCTGGAGCAAAATATTTCATCGAATGATCATGGACATGTTATGCCGCGGTGGTGTTTTTGTTTTGTTCGGTCTGTGGGCATATCGTGTCCGGGAAGTGGGACTGCCGATTTATGAATAAACCTGATCTTTTCACACAACTAGATAGCGTGGGGTGCGCATGAAATCCGGACGTGGAATCCGCTTCATCTTTCTTTCCGCTGCGATCATCAGCCTGTGGGCCGCTGCTCAGTTCGAGCCGCCGGCTACGCGTATGCGGAATGAATACAAGCTGATGAGCCGACCGGCGGAAGAAGGGGTTCCTCCGGAATATATACTCACCAACGCGCTACTCGGCGGGTTCCGAGGATTGTTTCTGACCTCGCTCTGGATTCGCGCGCAGGACATGAAAAACGACGGCAAGTTTTTTGAGATGGTTGATATCTACAACCTGATCACAAAACTCGAACCGTACTACGCTAACGCTTGGGCATTTCAGGCGTGGGATCTGGCGTTCAACGTTTCTGTCGAGTACCAGCAGAATCTGTCTGACCGCGTCTACTGGGTTTTCCGAGGAATGGAGCTTCTGCGCAATCAGGGCATCCCGAAAAATCCGGACGAACCACGTTTGTACTCGGAACTGGCGTGGATCTTTTTCTTCAAAATCGGCAAGGACATGGATGACGCGTACCTTCTTTACCGTCAGGTACTGGCACGTCAGATGAGCCGGGTCATGCTTGGAACCGGCACAAAAGAAGAGTTGTCATTCATCAACAAGATGATTGCACAGTATCCGAGTAAAGAAGCGCTCCTCGCCTCCGCAGAACACGCGCAAGTGATTCAGACCCTAACAGCCGACGGGTTCGACCCTTTCACGCAGCCGGACAAAGTTTTCACTACCAGCAACCCAGCTGTCGCAGAGTTACACAAAAACGAAAATACCCGTGCACGCCTGCAGGAAATTGCGGCGTGGGTCGTTGGACAGCGCATCACAAATGAACTCCACATGGATCCGGCCGTTATGCTGGAGCTGAATGAACGCTTCGGCAATATCAACTGGATGCTTCCGCAGGCGCATTCACTGTACTGGGGCTGGCTGGGGCAAAAGGCGTGGGATCGCCAGCACCCGGATGAAATCACCCTGACGCATGAACGCATGATTTACTTTTCACTGATCATGTTTGCGTATCGTGGACAATCATACAGCAGCCCAACCGGCGCGGTGTACGGCGCTCCTGACTACAGCTTCATCGACAGCATCTGCAAATACATGGACGAACGGATTGCATTTTATAAAAAAGCACATGACGAAGGCAAGTTCAGCTCGAACCTGACTGGCGTAATGTCCGGCTACACAAACTTCCTCCGCAGCGCCGTGTTCAATGCGTATCTGGAAGGCAACCGTGACAAAGCCAAAGAAATCCTTGCGCAACTGAAAGAGAAATCCGGATTCCCTGAGAACTACTCGATGCCGCTGGATCAATTTATCGAGAAAGAATTTTCCGAATGGATCATGGACATGTCGCGCGATCAGGCAATCGGAATGGTCGCGCAGTATACGCTCAACGCGTGGCGTGCACTGGCGTCGCAGGATGACAAGGAATACCAGTACCAGCACAACTGGGCCGAATACCTGCAACGGTACTGTGACAAACGCTGGAACAAAAAAGACAACCCGAACGAAGTGCGAATCGATTACCAGATTCCGCCACTGGAAGACCTTGAAGTCATGACCGCCATTCAGGTACTGACCGGTGAGGTGCCGCTTGGCCCGTATGACAACCGCGGCATTTTTGCCCAGATTCTGAGCACCAAGCGCCCTGCTCTCTGGAAGCGGATTGAGCGTGAGTTGCAGCAGCGGATGGCTCAGAACGCTCTCACCCCGACCGGACAGACTGAACAAGGACAAGGCGCGCAGCAATCGGCAAACGAACAAAACAATCCAAAATAGTACTAAAACCAAATGCGCACCGGCAAACGCAGAAAGCGCTCTCTAGTTTTGCACACCAAGGACATTAATCTGCACGCGTAACGACGCAAGAAAACGCGCCCCCAGTGCGATTAGAGCAACCGAAAGCAGAAACCCGACACCCGCTCCCAGCAAGACCATATAATTTGCGCGAGTTTCATCCGACAATATATTGCCTACAATACCACCAACAAACAAACCCACGACCGGCATTCCGAAAAGAAAACCTCCTGCCACCATCGGGTTCGGAGGAATCAGCTCAAGCCGCAGCGTTGTCCCCACCGGCCAGGAACCGAGAACCGATGCGCAAAATCCATCATCAGCCTGCGAGCACTGTCCGCATCCCATACAGACATGCCCCGTTGCTTTCTTACAATTATCTGGCAGAATCCGAACAAGGACCCACCCATTACCTTCCTTTTCAACAACACCGTTTCTTTCCATCCTCACCTCTTTTTTCAGAAATAATTAAACCTCTTATTGACATCCGGCCTCCAAGCACCAAGATAAGACTGGAGGCTCTAACATGGAAACAGAAATCTTTGTCGCTGGTCAAGCCGTTGTTCTTGTCCCGAAAGAAGAACTGACCCGTAACTCTGCTCCGGAACTTTCAGAACTCGCGATGCACGCAGCAACAACACACGCGACCGTCCTGATCGTATCGATGCGTCACCTGTCAACACTTCCCAGCGAAGGCCTGCGTGTACTGATCACCCTGCACGATATGATGAAGGGCAACGGCAAAGCCTTCCGCCTCTGCGAAGGTTCGGCAGAAATCCGTTATACACTCTCGATCACAAATCTGGAACAGTTTTTCGGATATTCAGACAAATTAGACGCAATCCTTGAAGAGTATAAAACTTCTCTTTGGGAAATGAGTTCGCTGCCGACGCGGCCCAAGACATCTGCACCGGCAAACAGCGACACCAACACGCCACCGTCACCTGAAGAAACGCAACCGGATCAGGACTCTGTCTGAGACACCGATGACGGATGCGCAATAATCGCAACCGGCTTATCATTGATTTGCGTCAGAAACACCACCCGCGTTTCAGCCCCCTTCCCTTTTAGCGCAGGACGGAGTTGGTCGAGGTCAACCCGTGAACCTCGTTTCTTCAGGATCACGTCGCCGACGTTTTTCTCTTTCAGATACTTCTTCAGTTTTTGTTTTGAAAACGGCATCCACGTTTCCACTTCATAGCTCGCCCAGAATGGCGATGCAACAATACTATCTGTACTCAGATAAGCGATCTGCCCGTCAATCCTCCAAGCCTTATTCTGTACCGCAAGCGTCCTGACAAGGTGCGCGCGGATAACGGCTTTGTCCGGTTCGTGAATCCAACGGCCAAGGGGCAACACCGGCACGTCATCCTCATCAGGTTCTTTCACCGTAAAAATACTGTGCCCATCAGGAAGTAACGTCGCCCTGCGAACGCCATCGCCGGTCGAAAGGCCGCCGAACCACATCACCGCTTCGCGGACTTCATTTTTTACAGAGATGAACTCGATCTCCGCATCGGCAGGAACAAGCGCGTGGTCAATTCCCGGCCCCAGTTTCACGCCCCCATTCGGACTAAAATCCCGCCACGCCAAAACCTGAGACAGCGGCGGGCTGCATTCTTCAGGATCAAAAATCCGTTTCTTCTGATTTTGTTTTGCACGCTCTGCAGATTGCCCGTGATCAGCAGAGACTCTTCTGGCCGGATCAACAAACCATGCGTTTGACTCAAGCGAACGGACGGCATCATGAACATCCTGACAATGCGTAACAAAACGCTGCCTGCCTCCATACGCGCGCACGTTTTCCGTAGCCATCGCAAGCCGAACCGGATCAAGGTCAACGCCATGCACGCGCCGCGCTTCATTTTCAGAAAAAGCGGCAAGCCCGATTGCATCTCCACCGATTCCGCAGCAAAGATCAAGAACATTGTCATAAGACTCAAAGCGTCGTGCGCGATATGCGGTCACGACATCCGCACTCGCTTGCTCCAACGCGTCCTGCGTGAAATACATGTTTTCAGCTTTTGAAAACTTGGCTTTCGCGCGTTGTCGCAAACGAATTGTCGTCAGGATCGTATTGACTTGATCGGCAGAAAATGTCTGACGCAACGTTTCACTGGCCTTCATCAATGCAGACGACGACAGATCCAGCGTTGAATATTCAGCCAGCACCTGTTGTGCTTGCGAAGTAAGCAAAAACGAGAACTCGGATTCCGTCATCTTGATACAACGTCCTTTATTTCTATCTGCAATAACCACAGCAGTATATCAATTCATCCTGAAATAAATATGGACAAATTTGTCATGCAGGACTATTTTATTACAAGAATGTCAGCATCATCGCGTTATCACGTGGGCTCATTTACAGAGATATAGATTTATCTTTCCTAACAACCCTTGGAATACCATAGGGAAACAACAAACTGTACCAAAAAGTACCGAACTGGTTTGTCCTTTGCTGCAACCATAATGGGTATATCAATGTTTTGATTATTTTGGGGTTCTTTGAAAAGGAGTACACGGTGAGGAAAGTAATACAAACAACAAAACGCTTTATGAAAACCTGTCTGGCATTATCGTTCATGCTTTCACTTTGCGCTTTTTCGGCACATGCTGAAGACGCAGGAAAAGCAACGATTGCGGTCGCAGCCAATTTCACCAAAACAGCAACGGATCTTGAAAAGAAGTTTGAGGAAAAGACTGGCGCTTCCATTGACCTCGTTTTCGGATCAAGCGGCAAACTCGTTGCCCAGATCGAAAACAAGGCACCGTTTGATGCATTCTTTTCGGCAGACGCAAAACGCCCGACCGCTCTGGAAACGTCCAAGACGGCTGTGGCCGGTACACGTTTCACCTATGCCATCGGCCAGCTTGTCCTCTGGAGTCCCAAGGAAGGATATGTTGACGATAAGGGTGAAGTACTGAAAAAAGGAAAATTTGCACACGTTGCAATCGCCAACCCGGCAACCGCTCCTTATGGTGCCGCCGCGCAAAAAGTCCTGACCGGTATGGGCCTATGGGATTCATTGCAAGGAAAGATCGTTCAGGGTAACAACATCGGACAGACATACCAGTTCGTCGACAGCGGTAACGCCGAACTCGGTTTTGTCGCTCTCTCGCAAGTCACGACCCCAGGCAAAGGAATTTCAGGATCGTACTGGATGATCCCCTCGGAATCATATGACGGCATTGTCCAGCAGGCGATTCAACTCACAGAGAATAAAGTCGCAGCAGACTTCCTGAACTACGTGAAAACTGATCCGGAAGCGATCAAGATCATTGAAAGCTACGGGTATGGTGTACCTGCGTCGAAATAACATTTTACACATATCAAGCATTAAATAGAAAACTGATTTGATGACACCCGATGACCTGACTGCCTTATGGATTACATTGAAACTCGCAGCGCTCAGCGCACTTTCAGCGCTGGTTCTGGGAGCTTTGATCGGGTGGTGGCTGGCGCGGACACACAGCCGTTTCCGCGGGATCTTTGAAGCCGTGCTGTCGTTACCGATGGTTGTGCCGCCGTCAGTTCTCGGTTTTTACCTACTCGTACTACTCGGGCCCAAAAGTCCGGTCGCGTTTCTCTTTGAGAAGACCGGACTAGGGCCTTTTTCGTTTACATTTACCGGGCTGATTATCGGCTGCACAGTCAGCTCGCTGCCGTTTGTGATCCGTCCGATTCAGGTCGCTTTTTCTGCCATTAATGACAGAGTCCTTGAAGCTGCTGCCACACTCGGAGCGTCTCCGATCAACCGGTTTTTCACCATTGCCCTTCCGCAGGCACGTGCAGGATTAATCACCGCCGCGATCCTCGGATTTGCGCACGCTGCAGGTGCCTTCGGTGTCGTCCTGATGATCGGCGGCAATATCCCCGGCCAAACCCGTGTACTGTCGGTCGCGATCTATAACCATGTCGAGATGATGGAATACTCACAAGCACACATGCTCTCCGGTATCCTTGTCGTAATTGCCTTGGTTCTCATGTCTCTGGTGCATCTATTAAACCCGAACAAGCGCAGGAGGCAGGAATGAGTTCAGAATGTAAACTCCGACTTCCGCGCTCCGGCGGTTTTGTTCTGGAGGCGCAGGTCGATTTACCCTCAGAAGGCGTACTCGGACTTTTCGGCCACTCCGGCTGCGGCAAGACAACCCTGATCCGGTGTCTGGCTGGACTTGAGCCATCAGCGTGCGGAAAGATTGTCTTCAATGACAATGTCTGGCTGGACTCTGAGAAAAAGATTTTCGTGCCAGCCCATAAACGGGCAATCGGATACGTGTTTCAGGACGCGGCGTTGTTTGACCACCTGACCGTCTACGACAATCTCATGTATGGCTATAACCGCGCAGGCGGTAGAAAACACATCGCAGAGTTCGACCATGTCACGGGGCTGACTGGCGTCACCCCGCTGTTGAAGCGCACGACAATAAACCTCTCAGGTGGAGAACGCCAACGTGTTGCCATGGCGCGCGCACTCATGAGTGCCCCGCAGTTACTGCTGTATGATGAGCCGCTGGCATCTCTTGACCAATCCAGCAGGCAAGCGATGATGCGGCTGCTGGAGCGGATCAAGCGGGCGTGGAAAATTCCGGCCGTCTACATTTCCCACTCGGCAGAAGAACTGGCTGCTTTGGCAGACACGGTCACACTGATGGACAACGGCAAGACCACCACAACCGGTAACGTCTTCCAGATCCTGACCCGACCAGATACCCCTTATGCAAAGTCGGACAACGCCCTGTTTGCGATTCCGGCGACAGTCGAAAAATATGACGAAGAGCACCACCTCGCCACGCTCTCATGGCTTGGCGGACAGATGCTGCTGCCGCGCCATGCAAAACCCGAAATCGAGAATGTCCGCATTGTCGCCCACGCGCGCGACGTAAGCCTGACCGAGGAGATGCCCAAGGCCAGCAGTATCCTGAATATTTTCCCCGTCACCGTAACCGGTCGATTTCCTGCAGGCGAAGCGTTTGAATTGATTCAATTAGCCGCAGGAGAAGCGCCGATCCTTTCCCGCATTACCAAATATTCGGCCGACCGCCTTGATATCCATCCGGGCAAAAAGCTTTTCGCTCAGCTAAAAACAGCGTCACTGGCAAACGCGACTGTCGATCCGTCCCCGTCAGTCACCGCCCAGCACAACCAGCCCCTGTCAGAATAGCTCAATGAAATTGCGTAAAACGGGAAACTGAAATCGCGTCACTCTTTTGTTTCATTGATTCGCATTTCGCGAGTTCTGCGTCAAATCCTTTACTTTCGCCATAAAGTCGATAAAATCCCAGTTGAATCATCAACCTTCAGGGAGACGATATGATCGATCTGCACACGCATTCCTATCTGTCCGATGGCGCGTTTTGTCCGGCAGAGCATATCCGCCGCGCAGAATACGCCGGATACCGGATTCTCGGCTTTGCCGACCACGCCGACCTTTCAACACTTCCGACGCTGGTTCCGCAACTGGTCACCGCCGCGACCCGAGAAAATGAACTGAATAAAATCCGCGTCATCGCAGGTATTGAACTGACGCACGTCCGCCCTGCCCACATCGCAGAAGCCACAAAACTCGCACGCAGCCTTGGCGCACAGGTCGTCCTCGTTCATGGCGAAACGCTGGCCGAACCCGTCGACTCCGGCACAAACCGTGCTGCAATCGAAGCGGGTGTCGATATTCTGGCGCACCCCGGACTCATCACGGAAGAGCTGGCAAAACTAGCGGCGGCTCGCAATGTCATGCTTGAGATTTCAGGCAAAGCCGGACACAGCTGGACCAACGGCCATGTCGTGGCGATGGCGAGAAAGACAGGCGCGCAACTGATCTTCGGCTCAGACGCCCACGACAACAGCCAGATGCCAAGCCGTGAGTTTGCACAAAAGCTCTGCAAAGGCGCAGGACTGACGGATGATGAGATCAAACAGATGTTCGAAAATGCGGAACGCTTTGCCTGCCATAAACTGCAGCAGCGCGAGGCCGACACCACCGCAGACTGGTAACCCGCCACCGCGAGACAATTACCAACAAAATCTTTCAAGCCAATAAAAAAGGCACCCGCATTTTGCGGATGCCTTTTGTTTTCATTTCAGATAATTCCGTCCGGGAAAATCTACGATCAGCCATTCTTCTGGGCGAAGTCACGCAGGAACGAGACCAGTGCATTGATCCCTTCTTCCGGACAGGCGTTGTAGATGCTCGCGCGAATCCCGCCGACCGAACGGTGTCCCTTCAGGCCGTCCATTCCCGCCGCCTTCGCTTCCTTGACAAACTGGGCTTCGAGTTCTTCAGAAGGCAGACGCCATGTGACGTTCATGTCCGAACGGCTTTCTTTTTTCGCACAAGGCTTGTAGAACTCAATCGAATCAAGGCAGTCATACAGAGCCGCTGCCTTTTTCTCATTGATTGTCTGCAGCGCCTTCAGCCCGCCAACGCTTTCAACCCACTCAGTAACAAGCTTCAGGATGTAAATCGCCCATGTGTTCGGCGTATTGTAGAGGCTCGGTTCCTTGGCGTGCGTTGTGTACTTGTGGAAATTCGGAATCTTGTTCTCGCACGTTGCCGTGAGATCCTTGCGGATGATCACAAGAGCCATCCCGGACGGGCCGATATTTTTCTGCGCACCGGCATAGATCATCCCGAACTGGCTGACATCAATTTCGCGGCTCATGATGTCACTGCTCATATCGGCAATCAGAGGCGCTTCGGTTTTCGGATACTCTTTAAACTGAACACCTCCGATGGTCTCGTTCGAGCAGAGGTGAACATATGCGGCTCCCGGCGTAAACTTCAGCTCACTGACAGCCGGCATCCGCATGTAGTTTTCATCTTTACCGTCCCAGATCACATTGACATTACCAACATTTTTTGCTTCTTTGATCGCCTTTTCAGCCCAGCTGCCGGTATGGATGAAATCGGCCGACTTTCCTGCCCCCAACAGATTCATCGGGATCATCGCAAACTGATTGCTCGCCCCGCCCTGCAAAAACAGGATATCATATTCGTCGCTGACACCCATGAGCTTGCGGATATTCGCTTCCGCTCCCTTGATCACGGCGTCAAAGGTCTTCGACCGGTGCGACATTTCCATGATCGACATGCCGGAACCGGCATAATCCAGAAGTTCAGCCTGGGCTTTCTCAAGAACCGGAAGCGGTAGCGCCGCGGGCCCTGCACCAAAGTTGAAGATACGCGCCATGAAAATATTCCTTTCATCAGTCGATCACAACGCGACATGCGCTGTGAATTCATTCACAAAGTCGATATTATACTATCTATTTGCCAATCCTCAACGTTTTTTAAATAATCAGGCGAATTTCGCAATAGAAAAATCATGACCAGCACACAAAAATACGCCTGACCGCTGCATCCCCTTGAAATTCCCGATATTTTTGAGCAGCAAAATCAGAAAAAAGGAAACAGGATTCAGGAAAGAACAAGAGACATGCTTGAGGCGATGCCGACTTTCCGAAAACCTGCTTTCGTATACAGCCCAATCGCCGGTGCATTCTCGGCAAGCACGTGCAACTCCAAGCCCTTGCCTCCGTCTTCGAGCACTTTCCGTGCGGCATACGACAAGCACGATAATGCATATCCCTTACGACGATGTGCAACTGCGCAAAATACGGCAAAAATCGAATACCACAGATCACCCCACAGATTGCTGGCATCTCTCATTGGTGAAGTAATACACCGCGACAAGACCTGCCCCGAAGCGTCACAAAGATGGTGTTCTGTCAAATCCCACCGGCGAAAACAATAATCCAGCCAAGTCGTCTCTGATGCCCGTGAAAATGATGTTGTTTTCAATTCCTCAGGAAGATCCAGCGCCGCCAGCCGAAACAAGGCATTTCCCGCAATGCGAAGACGCAGGCTTTTGCGGTCTGGCACAAATCCGTTTTTCGCAAAGACCTTTGCCATCTCCGCCGTCGCGACCCCCGCGCGTTCCGACCCATCAATCAGTGTCGCATATAACGGACAGTTCGGCCAACTGCCGCCACCATCAATCCGCGTCATTCCTTTCTTGCGCAGCGCAACGCAGCCAGCACCAATGAGTGCAGTTGCAATCCCTTTACACCTCGCCTCAGGAACAACGCACACCGCCTCGATTGATCCACAAACCGGATAATACGGCTCATTCACAATCACGGCATGGGCAAATCCAAGCCAGCGCCCAGTCTCGTCGTCACGGGCAATCATGACCAGTTCCGGATCCCAGTGACGGGACTCGGTCATATGAGCTTTCAACAGCTCAGCCGTCACAGGGAAGAACCCATGCGATTTGCAGCATGCCGAATTCCAAACCTGAGCCATCGACTCAAAGCAATCCGCATCTTTGGCCAAATGTCCTGTTGAACCAAGTGTAAAGCGACTCATCCAGACCTCCAAAATTCATACCCATCATACCATGAAACAAAGATTACCGAAATATGGAAAAACCGCATATATCGCTGTGAAAAGGCAGACTGAAACGTTGACAATGCAAGTCGATGCGCTACAGTTAAATTAGGGCACGTAATTGCGTGATACACAAGGATTGGCGATGGGTAAAATACTTATTGTCGAAGATGATGACGCCGCTCGAAACCTCTTGGCTGACATTCTTCATTTAGACAAACACGACGTCATCGCATTTGCTTCAGCAGATGGGGTTATTGAATCTTTTTTGGCTGACTCTCCTGATCTGGCAATTATCGATATCAATTTACCTACTGAACACGGCGTCAGTCTCTCTTGGCGGATGCGCTGTCATTTTCCATCACTTCCCATCCTGATTGCATCAGCCATTCTGGATCGCTGGGATCAGGAAGACATTGCCGACTGTGGCGTTGATTATCTTCTGGCAAAGCCCTACAACGTAGCGGAAATCCGGGAAGTCATCCAGCTGTTCTTGGAAAAAGGACGCGATGCAGTCATCAGTGGCGAGGCGGCTTCGAATGGGTGACAGGCTGAAACGTTACATTGCAGCCTCAGCGAATGAGCTCTCAGAACGTGTTCTCGCAATCCTAACCGCGCCATCACTTCCCTCATCTGCCAACATTGCATTTTCAGGCGGAACCACCCCGTCAACCATACTACAAGACGTCTGTAAAATTGCACTTCAAGACAACAAGATTCTCCAACGATTACGAAACGCACACTACTTTCAAGTCGATGAGCGCTTTGTTAACCGCAACGACCCGCGCTGCAATTATAAAATGTTACAGGATAGCTTTTTTAACCCACTCTCAATACCTGAAGAAAACATACACCCGATGCTACCGGAGACGATCGAGACGACTACGGTCTTCGCAAAAAAATGCGCACAAAAATACGATTCTCTGATCCATGAATCAGGATTCTTCGATCTTATCTTCCTTGGAATTGGGAGCGATGGACATACCGCGAGCCTTTTCCCTGAGAGTAAAGGGTTATACGAGGCAAAAAAGTTCTGTATCGATAACCAAATCCCGGAATCAGGTGAAATCCGATTGACATTGACCTATCCTTGTATTTTATCGGGGAAATCGGTCATTTTTATTGTCGCCGGAGCCAATAAATCAGCTATAATAAAAGAAGTTATGGCAGACCGACAGGAATTTCCTGTGTCTTTCGTATTTCGAAACCACTATAATATCACCATGTTACTTGACCAAAATACAGTACAATCGCTTGTATAGACAAATAAACTTTTTCGATTTCACCTTGCCATGCGATTACTCTTTTTGTAAAAATATATTTTCTTAGTGGCGTTTTAAGGAAAACCGGTGTCAACAGATAAATGGAAACACACACTACTGCCGAAGTTGATTGACCGTATCGTCGACACATATGCCGACGGGAAAGGAATCAATCAGCAGGAAGGCCATGACCTGCCGAATCGCAAAGTTGTCGATCAGGCACTTGAACGGCTATATACCATTCTGTTTCCCGGATTTGCGGATGGTCACCCAGTTACGCGTGCAAACACTACGTACCACATCGGCGACACCGTCAACCACGTGCAGATTGAACTGACCAAAGAAGTCGAACGAGCATTCCGTTACGCGTGCCGCGTCAAAGACTGCCAAAACTGCAACGTAGAGCAGCAAGCGGAAAAAGTAGTCATCAATTTACTTGAATCCCTTCCCTCGATTCGCCAGACATTAAAGCTTGATGTTCAGGCTGGATTTGAAGGTGACCCTGCTGCCAGCAGCATGGATGAAATCATCCTGTCGTATCCGGCGATCCGCGCGATTGCCTTCCACCGTCTTGCGAACGTTCTCTATAAAGAAGGCGTGCCGTTGATCCCGCGCATGTGGGCGGAGCGTGCACACTCCGAAACAGGCATCGATATCCACCCGGGCGCGACGATTGGCCCGAGCTTCTTTATCGATCACGGTACAGGCGTTGTGATCGGCGAGACGTGTGTGATCGGAAGCCACGTCCAGATCTATCAGGGAGTAACCCTCGGTGCTCTGGCGCCGGCAAAAGGCCAGAAAATCCGAGGGTCAAAGCGTCACCCCACGATCGAGGACAATGTGATTATTTATGCAGGCGCAACGATTCTTGGCGGCGACACGGTGATCGGCCAAGGCGCAGTCGTGGGCGGAAACGTATGGCTGACAGATAGCGTCGAACCGTACACCAAGGTTGTGATTGCCAAAAGCGATCTGCTCTTCCTGCGACCGAAGAGTGCAGCGAATACGCCCCACAAAGGTGAGTTTGCCTGCCCGGCACGACCGCTGTGCGAAGCAGACGGCACCATTAAACCGATTCACCAAACGCCAATAAAACAAAACACGAAAACAAGTGCAACAAAGAACCAGACAATACGCAAAGCAGTCAAAGCAAAAGGATGATCACGTTGGCAAAAGAAACACACTGCCTCATTACCAGTAGCGGCCGGATTATTGGCCTGCCCACGGACAAGCCGGTCTTCTTCGGCCGTTCGGAAGGCAACCTGATCCGCGTCAGTGACCCATGCGTCAGCAGACAGCATGCGGAAATGTACTGGGATGGTGCAGGCTATGTCCTGAACGATCTATGCAGCGGCAACGGTACGTGGGTCAATGGTAACCGCGTTGAAACGCATGATTTGATGGATAAAGACGTCATCCAGATTGGCGAAGAGCATTTTGTCTACCGCATCGCGACTGCCGAAGAGTTGCGCCAGATCGGACTGACGCTCCGTTCGAAAAACGCCCGTCACGATACGCGCCTGATCCCCGGGTGTCAGGACAAGGATAATGGCGAGCGCCTGACCGGATCAATCGAAGCGTTCGGGTTTGCCGACCTTGTGCAGCTGCTGAACAGTTCAAAACGTACCGGACTTTTGGTTGCCCGCGGGCAGACCTACAAGGCGATGCTGTACTTCTTTAAAGGTGAAATCTCTGAAGCCCGTTTCTTTGCCGGTGGCAAGGAAGTAGTTCTGGGCGACGAAGCCGTATTTGAATCGATCCGCCAGAAAGAAGGCGCGTTCACATTCAATCCAGGCACGCAAGGCGTTTCAGACAATGTTGAACATCAGGTATCATTCCTTCTCTTTGAAGCGATGCGCCAAATGGACGAAAACCGCGCGACGTCCTGAGTTTCCCTTTCATTCAAGCCTCATTTCTGTTATGTATGCGGTTGCACATTTTCTGCGGCGCAAGGATTATCTATTGGAAATGCATAAATGAAAATTGCACTGATTTCAGATCTTGAGTGTGAAGGCGGAGCGGCGCAGGCGACAACTAGCCTTGCAGTCTCACTTTTGCAGGCAGGCCACGACGTACTCAGAATCGTCGCGCGCGCGGACCACCCGAATCCTCGGTGGAAACGTACCGTTGTTGCAGGCGCATGGGCAGGCTCGCTGGTCTCTCGCGCGTGCTGCAAATTCCTTCCGGCAGACAAGCGCAAAAAGCTGTACGCTTCGCTTACGACCCGGAAAATTATCAAGACATTGAATAATTTCGAACCAGATGTCATCAATATTCACAATTACCACTGGGCGCTTGAACCGGGCTGGCCGTTGATGTTGCCCGAAAAAATCCGTCACATTGCGCCGGTCGTCTGGACACTGCATGACGCATGGAGTGTCAGCGGCCGCTGCGCGTATCCATACGAATGCAAACAATATGTAAGCGGCTGCACTGAGCGCTGCCCGACACCGCACGAGTATCCCGCACTTGAACCAGATAAGATCGCAGATCACTGGGCTATCAAACAAAAAATGATCCGGTCAGGAATCGCCGCCATCACCCCATCCAGATGGCTTGCCGCACTCGCGCAGGAAGGCGGCTGGCCGTCTGTCAGAGTCATCCCCTACTGCGTCGATCCGAATGTCTATTACCCGCTGGATAAAACAGAATCAAGAAAGTCTCTCGGGATTGCGTCTGATGCTAACGTCATTCTGACAGTCATGCACAATGTCGGCGACCCGCGAAAAGGGATTTCCCATTTACTCGCCGCATTAGCTGAAACCCGTAACCAAACTGAGAACAAGCCCATTACCTTATTCACTATGGGTAAAGGGGAAGTGGCTCCCCCCGACGGCGTGCAGGTAATTTCGCTGGGCTTCGTCAGAGACGAAGAGAAAAAACGGCAGGCGTATGCCGCCAGCGATATCGTCATCCATCCGGCGCTTGCCGACAACCTGCCCAATACGGTACTGGAGGCGATGGCATGCGAGCGCCCCGTCATCGGCTTCAATATCGGCGGGCTGCCTGACATGATCGACTACGGGCGAAATGGTTTATTGGTTCCTGCTGGCGACTCCCGCGGCCTCGGCTACGCCATCCGGCAGCTTATTTACAACAGAGATGCGACCAAAAACATGGGAGCAGTATCGCTTCAGAAAGCACGGGATGAATTCTCCCCCGCCCAACTTGTCCAGCGCACTGTCGGCTTATATCAAAACCTGATTGGTTAGGAAAAATAACGATTGCATCCAAACAGGCATTTCAAAAAAAACACACCCGCTCGTTTGCAGGTGTGTTTTGATTCATTATTTTCGACGAAAACTCAGCTCATGAAAACGGCCAGTCCGGCAGGTACTCACGCGTAATCGAGCGCAAATAGCCCTCAACCTCGCGCGTGGTCTGCAGCAACATTGTCTTTTGTGCCACTTCACTGGCTTTCGAAATCGTGACCGAACGGATCAGTTTTTTCACTTCAGGAATCAGCGGCGGACTGACCGAAAACTTCCTTAAGCCCAAGCCAAGCAGGAACAGCACATACGTCGGATCCCCCGCCATCTCACCGCAAACGCTAACGGGGATCTCGTGCGTAAGCCCGCATTCAATCACTTTTTTCACCAGCTGCAACACAGCAGGATGCCCCTGACGATACAGACTTGCCACATGTTCGTTCGTCCGGTCGACAGCCAGCGTATACTGGGTAAGGTCATTGGTACCGATACTGAAGAAATCAGCGATACCGACAAATGCCTCGATGCACAACGCAACCGACGGAACTTCGACCATAATTCCGATCGGCATGTCCGGATCAAAATCAACGCCTTCTTCTGCAAGCTGCTCCTGCACTTCCGCAATCATATCACGAACGCGGTGTACTTCGTCCACGCAGGTGATCATCGGGATCATCATACTCACCTGCCCCTGCCCGAGCGCAGACGCGCGGCAGATCGCCCGAATCTGCTGACGGAACAGCTGGGGGCGCTGCAGACAATACCGAACCGCGCGGCATCCGAGCACAGGATTGCGCTCGTGCATCTGGCTGGTATCGCCTTTATCGCCCATACTGGCGAAAAACTTATCCGCCCCGAGGTCAAGCGTACGGATCGTAATCGGTCGCGTACCGATATTGTTCAGCGAACATTTATACTGCTGAAAATGCTGCTCTTCGTCGGGTTCACCCTCGCTTTCTGCGTAGATAAACTCGGTACGATACAAGCCGACTTCCTCACCACCAAACCCGAGTACCGCCTCAATTTCGCGCGGGAACTCGATATTGGCGGTAACCTTGACGCGCGTTCCGTCTGTCGTTTCAGCCGGTAAATGCTTTTCACTGAAGAGTGCGTTTTCAAAGTTGTGGAAATCATCGATCATCCGGCGGTAAGTCTGCAGCGTATTCTCGTCAGGGCTGACGACGACCACACCGCGATTACCGTCAATAATCACCAGATCGCCGCTCGAAACATCCGTCGACACAGTCCCCAAGCCGACGACAGCAGGCAACTCACGGGCGCGCGCGACAATCGCGGTATGCCCTGTCATCCCGCCGACATCAGTAGCAAAACCGAGGATTTTATCTTTATCAATTGACGCGGTTTGACTTGGCGTCAGGTCATGCGCAATCAGAACGACCTTGCGGTTCAGATGCTGCAACTCAGCCTTACGCCCGCCGAGAAGCGCCTGAAGGAGTCTCCGTTCGATATCGTGCAAATCCGTAATCCGCTGGGCCAGATACGAATCATCCATGCGGTGAAAGGCTTTTTCAAACTTGCGCAGGCTTCGGCTGATGGCATACTCTGCCGTAAAGCGGTTACGGGTAATGCGCCCCATCACCTCCTGGTGCAAGGACTGGTCCGAAATAATCAGGATATGCGCATCAAAGATCGGAACAGTTTCAGAGCCAACCTCTTCAGCCGCAACGCGTTTTTGTAGCTCACGAATTTCCTCTTTGGCTTGCTCTACTGCGGAGTGGAATCGTTCGATTTCGCCATCGACTTCTTCCGCCGTGATAAAACGCCGCGGGATAACCGATTCATCGCTATCCAAAAGAAAGGCTTCGGCAATCGCAAAACCTGGAGAAACTGGGATGCCTTTTAGAATTTCCATGAACACTCCTGCCGAATACTGTGCAGTTAAATGATACGTTCAATCATATGGAGATTTTTTCGTATGTCAATGCGATTTGCAACGTTACAAAACGTTACTCCTAAAAAATCATCAAACTTGACAAACGGCTTGACAATAATCAGCCGTATCCCTATAACCATTTTTTTGAATTATCCCACTGAGAAGTCCCGCTAGGACTCAGATTCGTGCAGGAGAAGGCTTTGCAACGGGTAACCATTTACAGCGACGGCGCATGCAGCGGAAATCCCGGCCCAGGTGGTTGGGGAGCGATTTTAGACTGCCATGAGCCAAAAGCGAGGAAAGAAATCTCCGGAGCAGATCCGCACACAACCAATAACCGGATGGAGCTCAGCGGCATCATCGAGGCGCTGCGGCTTCTGAGACGGCCATGTGAAATTAC
>QKHZ01000272.1 GCA_003249795.1 bacterium
GCTTTTCGTCAGCCAGAAACTCGCCTTCGGGCAAGTCCGCGCCGACCTTCGAGGTGACAATCCCGACCTTGCCGGGGGTAATAATCAGCATCGGGTGAAGCTCATGCGCGTACAGAAACGGATTGAGAAAATGCCGGCCTTCACCGAGAACCGTTTCCTGAATCCCCTGCTGCCCGTCGTGGGCAAGGATCTGCCCGGGCTGCAGCGCATCGCCGTGTTTTGAAATCACCACCGCCATCTGGTTCGGCGCGACATAAAAGCGGCAGAAGAACCACATCCACAGCCCCCACGCCGCAACCAACAGAATGACAGCCGGTACAAGAAAACCGATCAGTTTTGCTTTATTCATTTCGAACCCTCCGCCGTGGCAGGAACAAACGCCCGCAGAATCGCACCAAGGCCTGTACTACTGTCGTCACTTAAGACAGAGTCAATCATCGGCGCGATCTTTTCATAAAACTTGAGTTGAGCAAAGTTGTTTCCCGAGCCCATCGCCTGCACACCGGCAGCAATCACCGCCGCATCCGCTTCGTTATTTTTTGCAATCGCGTCGCGCTCACCGGTTGCTTTTGTCCGGATCGCGTCAGCCTGAAACGCCGCCGCATCACGTTTGACCTGCGCGACTTCCAGATCCTTCTGTGCTGCGATCACCTGCACTTCCTGCTCCTGCTGGGCTGCAATCACCGCACGGATGCGGATCGTTTCAGCCTCGACTTTTTCCTTATTCTGTTGCGCCAGCATTTCCTGTTTCACAAGCTCGGCCTTCGACTTTGCCTGTTCGATCTGCTGGTCAAACTTTTTGGCTTCCTGCACTGCCATCTCGCGGTCACGGCTGATACTGGCGATCTGGTCGGGCACAATAATCTTTCTCACCAGAACCGAGTTGATATCGACGCCCCAGTCGCGGCACTTCTCGCGCAAATGCGCTTCAAGGTCATTCTGAAAACGCTGGCGGGTTTCACCGACGATGAAATCGATCGCAGGATGTTTACTGCCTTCGATCCGGCTGAAACCGCGTGCTCGCGGCAGGATCACCTTCTTGATAATGTCATCCATATCACCAACGCGGTGGGTCAGAAGCGCGGCCTGATCTCTCTGCAGTGCATACTCGATCGTCCCCTCGACCGTCACTGTGAAGCCGTCGACCGTCAGGAAGTTGATCACGTCATCGCCGCTCATCTCAAAGCGCTGGCTCTGCAGATTGACCTCGACCACATTATACATATAAGGATGAAGATAATACGTCCCCGGGTCCAGCACCTCGCGCACAATCCCCTTCATGTCTTTCTCGACCAGAAACGCATTGGCCTGTTCGGGTTGAATCGAGTCAACCAGAACATCGCGCCCCGTCAGCTGCGTCACAACCCCCACGCGCCCCGGTTGGATCGTCGTCGCGTCAAACAGCTGCACCTGATACGCATACGGGTTCAGTCGGTATTTTCCCGGACGCAGCACTTCAGCCTGCAAACCTTTTTCATCCGCACCGGCAATAATTTTTGACGGCGGCACGTCATTGCCGAAGAGTTTGGTCACGACCCCCATCTTGCCCGCAGGGATATCGATAATCCGCTGGATCTGCCAGCCCCATGAATATGGATTTCTGAAGTAGCGGCCTTCAGGCAACACTTCGAGCTGAATCCCCTTCTGGTCTGGCTGAGTCGCGATGATTTGCCCCCCGGGCAGTTCGCTACCGCTCTTGCGGATCAGAACCGCGATCTCGTCCGCAGCCGGTTCAATCCGGCAGAAAAACCAGAAAAAGATAACCGCGCCGACAACAAAACACGTCAGCAGCCACAACCCGGCAAAAAACAGTTTGACCTTACTCAGGCGCGCGCCTGACGACGATGATGCCCCTGGACTCATCCCATTTCCTCCTTAGCGTTGTGTGAACCGACCTGTCTTCCTAAGCAAACCGCAACCAATCCCTCTCCGGCAATTACCGGGGAGCCTCCGACAGGCCTGTAAACATTCGTAGTTGAAAATATGCCCCAAACACTATAACGGCAACTCGGAATTTCTCGCAAGAGAAACATTCGCATTTGGCACGAAAAACCCGGTCGCCAACCGAAAAACGAAGGTGTAACCGAAGGCATTTACGCTCCGGCACAGAAAAAAGGGTTAAAAAATCAACCAGCCAGCAGATATGCAGAAGCATTCGCCCCAGCCGATGTAAGTATCGTGAGTCAAAGCGACTGCAGCAGATGCGGACTGCCGAAGGATCATGTCCTGACACAGAAACAATCTGTATGTCGAAAACATAGTGTCATCAGTACATGGAACTGGACAAAATGCTTCAGAAATGATAAAAAAGAATGAGGAAAAGGGGTTGCCAACAGCAGAAGTTTCGGTATACTCTTCTCTTCCTGCTAGGGGATCCATGGCGAGGTAGCTCAGTTGGTAAGAGCGACGGATTCATAACCCGTAGGTCGGCAGTTCGAATCTGCCTCTCGCTACCAAATAACCGCCTAACTCTCGATGAGTTAGGCTTTTTTATTTTAAAATCAATCCTACGCAGAAAACATTACCGTCAAACAAGCCGGGAAACAGTGACGTCTCGACCCAAGAATAATTATGACAGTTAGCCATGTAAATTGATTTGTGCCGCAGTAGCTGTTGCACCTTCTACTGTAGCATTCCCCCACCGACAAAGCCGAATACCCCATTGTCCTTACGATTGACAGGTTCAGACGATAAAGAATCCTTACCAATTACGGCTGTATACGATCACCGCATCCGGAAAAGAATAGATCCCCGCAGAAGCGTTTAAGCACGTCTAAAACCTGCGCTTTCCCTATGCAATACGATATCTAGCATTGACACATGGCGAGGAATATATATATACTCAAAAGGGGATGTCTGAAGGCAGAATTCGATCATCATTATAATTACTCGAAAGGAGATTTTTCATGTCATCATATTTGCCATTTATGCTCCGCATATTCGCTGTCGCCATGTTCGTTTGCTTGTCAGGGATCTCCAGTTATGCTGCCGAGTATGATGATGTCGAAGTTGAATATCACAATAAGATTAAATATGTCAAACAGAATGCCAAATTGCTTCTCAGAACACTAGACCATTGGGACTTAGGCATATATGTTGATGGAAAGAAGCAACGGATTTCCATCCCTGTCGAAAAAATCCGTTCCGTTGATGGGGGCACAATCGATGAGTTTCTGAAAGCATGGAAAGAAAAGCACGCTGATGAATTATGCCCGACATGCGGCGGTGACTGCACACTCGCCTGCAAGAAATGTGATGGTACCGGTGTTCTGGCAGACACGAAAGTTCCATGTAAAAAATGCAATGGCGCAGGAAAAATCCCCTGCACAGAAAAGAACTGTAAAGATGGGCAAGTCCCCTGTCCTGGATCCTGCCTGAAACTGAGCGAGGGAGAATGGGTAAAGGGAAAACCACTTGAGGTAAAAGGGAAAAAAGTAATAAAACGTGCGGGTGATAATCAGCTATGGATCATGTTTTGGTGGAAAGATGGGTGTTGCGCTTGGAGTGAAGGGCACGTCGGTGAAATAATCAAAACGGGAGATGGGAGACCCAAAAATTTGGGGAAATGTCCGGTTTGTAAAGGAAAAGGAACTGTTCCATGTAAAATATGCCAAGGCAAGGGAGAGCTTGAATGCCCTGTTTGTAAAGGCGAGAAAGAAGTTTCTCCTCCTTGCGATGCCTGCAAAAACGGCAAGGTCAATTGCCCGGATTGCGCCGGTCGAGGACTTAAGGTGGACAATGCCGCAGCATGCCCAAAAAGTGAAACTGAAACAGAGAACGACTTGGCAAGCCTTCCGGTAGAATAGCATAGAACCATTACTGAAAAGAAGTCAGGCATTCCGATATACGGCTTTACAATTTTATCGAATTCGCACAGGTATCATCTGGCGTTAGAATAAAAGACGGTTGTCGCTACGGACAAAGGAGGAATCGTTATTGTTCAACGTCAGCGGAAGTGGGAGAGATTTGGGAATTATGAGAGTGGAGACAGTCAAGGCGGCAGGAGCGTAGCGACCAAAGCCTTGACTGTCTCATCGGATTCGGTCAGGATATCCTCCAGCACAGAAAAGGAGAGTCCACCATAATAGGCAAATATCCAAAATAAGCTGACATCCCTGCGTATAAATTTTCAAACCCCAGAGATGCGTTTAAACGCTTTGAGCAACTGCGACTACTTTGCGCCTGATTTACAAAACTGCAAATTCTGGATAAATTTCAATCAACTTATTCTCTATCTACTTTTCGAATTTCTTTCCCATTTATAAATTCAGCGAAGTAATAGCACCTTCCCGGCCTCGGATCGAAAACCATGCATATACCATTATACGGAGAGCCATTTCTGCACTCTCCTTTTCGTTCAAGAACTCCTTGATCGTCAAACCATTCACATATTCCATGCTCAAGACCATCTTTAAATTCCTGACATTTCAATATCGTTCCTTCAGGATTATATGATCTCCAAATACCGTTTTTCCCATGTTCATTGTAATTTCCGACTTGCTTCATTATTCCACTTTCCCAATAGTCGATCCACAGGCCAGTGCATTGATCATGTGTCATTGTTCCCCGTTGGCAGATCTCACCATTTTCGAAGTAACATTCATGGAGTCCATGCATTTTTCCATTAAGATACGTGCATCTGAACTTGAGTCGGCGATTGGGCCAGTAATATTCCCATAGGCCTGTGAAGTTATCTTCAGGCCAAAGTCCGTCACCCTCTTCATTCCAATCGATCCGTATATCATCTTCCATAATACACCCCTAACCTATCCATAATATCGTTTAGAGTGCCCCAACAATGATACAATAAAAATATCAAAAACGCTTAATTTGAAATTATGAGTTTTACCGCTTAGGCGGGAACTTACAAAAAGTAACTCTGAGCTTCATTGAACAATTACTCAAAACGGATATCACCATGATTGGCAGATATCCAACAATAGTTGGCATCCCTCACGCGTTTCGCGCTCTTCCCTCAAGCTTTATGCAACAAAAATGCTACAAAAAAGAAATATTTTTCAACTTTTTTCGTATATCCAGCTTTTTTTGTTTGAGTTTTTCTCCGCATTCAACAATAATCGTAAATAGATATAGTAATTGTAATGTGCGATCAGAATGTAACGAGTGGCCAAATTCGGCGGAGAACCGCCAGTCTGGGGGCTTGCGGAAACCGATAGGGGACCAAAAGCAGTGGACACAAGGGGGATCGGGCATGGCTGTACTATTTGTTGAAGATGAAGGTGCGTTAGCACATGTGATGCATCTGTTTGCCGATTCGATGGGAATCGACCACGGAATGGCCTCGTGTGCCGAGGAAGCGCTGCAAGAGTTGGAGCACAAGACATACGATCTTGTCCTCACCGACCTGAACATGCCCGGCATGACCGGCATCGCCCTGCGCGAAGAGATCCGCAAACGCTGGCCGGAGCTCCCGGTTTTCGCCAACACCGCAGGGATACAGGGATATTCGACGGAGGATCTTGAACTGATTTTCGACAGGGTTTATTTCAAACCCGGCGATATTTCCCGCATGATGGCCGAAATTCTGACCGTTCTGATTCATGTGCATGACAAAAAAGCCGTCTGCGTCTGACCGGAGTATTTATTCCGCTCCGCAAAACATTAACCCCTCACACCATAAGCCCCTGCCTTGGATCATCGCAGGGGTTTATATTATCCTGTAATTTTCCGCAAATCCCCTTGCCAAGCCCTGCCTTCTCGCATTAAATAACAATATATGAATTTTAGGACATCAACATCGTGCGAAGTGTTACGCCTTCTGGCATGAGCAAATCGTACCGAAATATATTGAGCATTAGTCTCAAACGAGAAATAACACGCAATCCGGCAGCATGCCAGCAATCTGGCAAGGAGATGGAATGAGCATTTTGACCAAGCGAAACTATCAAATCGGAATCGTCTGTGCCATCATCGCCGCCGCCCTATGGTTACTCTACTCCCTGCCGCTTGTATTCAACCCGTTTCTGCTGGCGCTGGCGCTGGCCTATATCCTGAACCCTCTGATCCGCGTAATGGAGCAACACGGCATCCCTCGCCGCGGCGGAATCGGGATTGTCTTTCTGGGATTACTGGTGGCGTTTCTCACATTTTCATTTATTGTCGTGCCCGCAGTCCTGAGTGAAGCCAGTCTATGGCGTGTTCAGGTCGTTGGTGAACCGCTCAACGATAAAAACAAGGACGGCGTTTATACTCCGGGAAAAGACTCGTTCACCGACGAAAACGGCAACGGGATGTATGACGAAGGGTTTCTGATTCGCCTGACCCAGCGTCTGAAAAGCACCTCGCCTGAGGAGAACCCTCTGCGCAGGCTTCTGTTGCGGATTACGACACCGGAAAAAGCCACCCGCCTGCAACAGGACGTCATCACCAGCATCCGCAGCAACGCATCGGAAATCGGCACCGAACTCGGTGGCATTTTAAGTGACGCGTGGTCAAACTGGCTCGGGCCGCTGATGACCAAAAGCTGGCAGGGCATCCACTGGGCGATCAACCTGCTAATGCTCCTGATCCTGACGCCGATCTATCTGGCGTTCCTGCTGAATTCGCTCCCTGACGGATGGGCAAAGTTTGTCAGCTACATCCCCGGCGCGATCCGTCCGCGCGTACTGGAAGTCTTGCATAAGATCGACCTTGTCCTTGCCGCGTTTTTCCGCGGACGGCTGCTCGTCTGCTCATCAATCGGAATCTTTACGGCGCTGGGGTTCTGGATGTGCGGCGTCCGGTTCGGATTGTTGTTCGGCATGATGATCGGGATGATGTCATTTATCCCATTCCTGAACATCCTCGGTCTGATTCCGGCGCTGATCAGCTGCTGGATGGAGGGCTTCGGCGTCGGCGGTTATGCGATCGTCCTTGTCGTATACGGCATCGGACAGGCCCTTGACCCGCTGCTAAGCTGTCTGGTGATGGGCAAAGACCTGCAATTGCATCCGGTCACGATCCTGCTGAGCATGTTTGCCTGCGCCTCCCTCTTCGGATTTCTCGGAATGTTACTGGCGATCCCTCTGGTCGCGTCGGCGAAAATCCTGTGTCATGAACTGCTGATGCCGCACCTGATCGAACTGGCCAATGAACCTGAAAGCACCTTCATCCGTCAGCAGATTCCGCCGGACATCAGCTCAATCGATACGGTAGAGTTAATCGAAAATGAGACCGCGTCGAAGAAGACCAAGCGCAAAGGCCGCTCAACGGTCAGACGGCCCCCGCCAGAAGAATCATGACGAGCGCATGGCGCATCGCAACACTGCACCAGTCGCTTGCCCCGAGCAGGCGACAGCCGGTATTACTCGCCACCAGCTTACTGATTGCCCTGCTGGGACACCTCTGCATTGCGCTGAGCTGGCCGACATTAACAACCATCGCTGAAGCCGCCCGAAGCCAGGCCGTCATCCCCCCGCCTCCGCCGCAAGAGAGTCTGCAGTACATTGTCCTGCCGGATACGATTGACGATGACGAAGAGGTGAACCCCGACAAGTCGCTTGCCCAAGCAAGAAACAGCCGTCAGTCCAGACAGAAGTCCGCAGCCGATCAGGATCTTGAGGAAGGCGACCCGACAAGCGAAGGCAAGTCCCACGTCAATAACAGCGCGTATGAGTCCAAGCCCTCCAGTGCCTCGGAGCCGGCGCTTGCGCAGATTCTGCCCCAAACCCTTGCGCAGGAAGCGCTGCAGCCGGTGCAACCGACTCCGCCGCAACCACAGACGCGGCCGACAACGCAGATACAAAAGCAGCCGATGCCTCCACAACCGCAACAGCCGTCTGAGCAGCCTGAGCAGCCCAAACCGCCGAAAGCGGAAGAGGCTCCGGTTCTGAGCGCACTGCCTGCCGCCCCGAAAACGGACGCGATTCTTGAAGCCGAACAGCAGAAATCACAGGACGTTCCCGAGCCGGTGCTGACCGATGAAGCAAAGCCAGACCTGACCATCAGCAAGTTGCCCAAGGATGAGCACACCGCCGCGCCGCGCCCGACCCGCCGCGAGTCTGAGCCTGACCAGACCGCCGACAAAGAGCAATCAGAACGGCCAACAGCGAGGGAAACGCAGCAACAAACGCCGCAGGCGCAGCAGCCTCCGCAAACGCCGACGCAACCAGTACAGCCGCAGCAACAGCAAACGCCCCAGCACCGCACACCGCCGCCAGTCAAAAAAATCGGCCCCAAGTCCGAGGCGCAGGAGAGAAAGAGCGCAGTTACCAGAAAATCACGCGCACGTCTTTCCTCCACCGACTCGCTGGCGCTGTTAAAATCGCGTTACGGTGCGTATATGGACAAGGTGATTTTGCGGTTGGAGCAGTCAGTGCGGCGGATCGAGTCTCTCGGCCTCGGCGCATCGGGCGAAGGCGTGATCAAAAGCAGTTTCCGGATCAATCAAAACGGGGAGATCATCGACATCACCATCATCAGCGCACCCGATGGCATGTTGCGCGAGCAGAACATCGTCAAGCAGATTTATGAAGACGCGTATGCACAGGGAAAATTCTCCCCGCCCGACAACTCTATGCTGAAAGATCCGGACTTTTCCCCCATTATCGTCAACTTCTGGTTTGAGTAAGCGCCCTCTACCTCTGTACGTTGTGCGTTTTCGCTGTGCGCCCTGTCCAGTTCACGATTCACAAAAAAAACGGCCGCCGGTGATCTGGCAGCCGTTTCAATTGATTTGTGGGAAATCAATCGCGGAAACGTAGGGTTTCAAAAGAACCGATTATTTTGCTTTGGATTAAGAAGTAAGGATTTGAAAAAAGCGCAGTGTATTCGACATACTCGAGCATTTTTTCAAATCCGACGACGCAGAGCCTGAGCAAAAGAATCCGTTATTTTGAAGCCCTTACTCCATCACGCAGAAGCGCCGTGTAAACAGATCCATATTCTGCAGCAGTTTCGATACTTCCGACTCGCTGTCCAGAAGCGCCCTAGTCAGAAGACCCGCATCTTCTCGGTACGCCTGCAGCTCTTCTTTCATGTCATCAATCTGGTCGATGGTGTGTTCCTGAGACTCTGCCATCATCTCCTGCTCGCGCACACTCAGTTTCTGGCGCAGCATCCCGGCTTCGGCAATTGCATCAAGTGCTTTATGTTCAAGCAGATACAGTTCATTTTCCAGAAGCGCATTTGTCGCATACGACAGGCGCAACTCTTCACGAAGACGCACGACTTCATCTTTCAGCGCCTGCGAATCCATATCATCATATTCATTCACCTTGGCTTGGGCAGCAGCCGGATCAAAAGAAACTGGCGCGGTGTCGGCCAACCCTGAAGAAAGACTGGCAATTTCCTCATCCCGCTCAAAAACTGGATCAAATGCCAAATGCGAAGGGACAACAGGAAGCGGTGTCACTATTTTCCTGCGGCGCTCGCGTTCAAGCCCGTCGATCAGATTCCGTTTATCCGCTTCAATTAGCGACAAATCAGCGGATTTTGCGCGCTGGGACGTGCGTTTCGGGTGTGTCATGAGAACTCCGTTAAAGACAAAATATTGAAATCCCTTACAAAAACGGGACAATATCTGTATCGGTCGGGTTGAGGGGTGGTCTTCAACCTGTTTTCACCTTTCCGGTTGGAGATGGAATGCCTTCGCGAAAATCGTCCGATCATACGGAAAAATCTTGGCCGCGTGCGATCCTGCATGTGGATATGGACGCGTTTTTTGCCGCCGTCGAGCAGCTTGACCATCCCGAATACCGCGGAAAACCCGTCATTATCGGTGGGCGGGCTGAACACCGCGGCGTCGTCTCCACCGCCAGTTACGAAGCCAGAAAGTTCGGCGTCCACTCCGCCATGCCCACAGCCCGGGCAAAAGCCTTGTGCCCCAAGGGGATTTTCTTGCCGGTACGGATGCACAGGTATGCTGAGGTTTCTGGGATCATTCACGAAATTTTCACGCACTACACGCCGAAGGTCCTGCCGCTCAGCGTCGACGAAGCATTTCTGGATATCACCGGAAGCCAGCGGCTGTTCGGCCCGCCGCGGCAGTTATCCATGAAGCTGAAACAGGAGATCCTTGATTCGACAGGCCTGACCGCTTCGGTCGGTGTCGCCCCATGCCTGTTTGTCGCCAAAGTCGCCTCCGACCTGCAAAAACCTGACGGACTTGTCCTTGTTCCTGAAGAAAAAGTTCTCGATACCCTCGCGCCGCTTCCGGTCGGCAGGATCTGGGGGGTGGGAAAGGTGATGCAGAAGCATCTGAACAAGCTGGGCATTGAAACCATCAGCCAACTGCGCAGCTGGCCGCTGAAAACATTGCAGGAGAATTTCGGTAACACCGGCGATCATCTTTACAATCTCGCCCGCGGAATTGACGACCGTGAAGTGACCGAGCCCGATGCGGAGAAAAGCGTTTCAAACGAGACGACATTCGCCGAAGACGTTACAAAATGTGCAGAGCTTGAAAAGACGCTGCTGGCACTTGCCGACAAAGTCGCCACCCGGTGCCGTGCTGCAGATCTGGCCGGACGTGTCGTGCAGATCAAACTCCGCTACAGCGACTTCTCCACCGTCACCCGCCGCATTACTCTGGCAACCCCCGTGTGCACGGGTCAGGTTCTGTTCCGGCACGGTGTCAAATTGTTGCGCGAGAAAACCGAAGCCGGCAGCCGCCCTGTCCGCCTGATCGGCATCGGTCTCAGTAACTTCAACGCGCCTCCGGCAACGCAGGGCGACCTCTTCAACAGCCACGCCGAAAGCGGCAAAACCTCAGCCGATGAAACCGACCGGAAGTCGGAAAAAGCAGAACGCGCCCTCGACCGCATCCGCGAAAAACTTGGCGACGACATGATCGGCCGCGGGTCGCTCTTACTTGAGCCGGATGACGAGTGAGTCAGAATAATCTTGCGCGCTGAATACACACGGCTATGCTCTATTCCCCCGCTCCTTCCGCAGCGTTTTTCTTCTCGGTCACAATCTCAATGCTGCCGATTGTCATCGCCGCCGCAGTATCCGCTTCACTGGTCAGGCGCATCCCGAAGCGCAATGCGCCGCCGCAAAAATCATCCGGCATCTCCAGCTTTCCGCTCCGGCTTCCTGCAGAAGTATCGACCGGTTTGTCAAAACGGATGCGATAGGTTTTCTTTGTCAGCACCAGACTGATCCGGATCGGAAAACTGTCAGTCGCAAACGATCCGGCGTACAGGCGATCACCGCAACCGCCCTTTTCCTGATTGTCTTTCTTGTAAACGGAGATGATCGCGTCATCCTTATCACCGTTTTTATTCACCCACACCGTCAGCGCCGTCGGCAGAAGATAGGCTTCCGGCCATTTGGGCAAAGGATCGGGGGCGATAAACATCCGCGCAGATGCGCTGACATTCTCCCCCGGCCCCGGTTCTTCCCGAAACCCTGTAATCGTCACATTCAGTTTCAACTCTCCGTCTTCCGGAATCTGAAAAGGCGGTATCAACACCAGATGCGTACTGTTGTGTTTGTGCGGATTCGGCTGTTTCAATACAATCCCGTCAGGAGCAACGTCATTGATGCCGACGCTCCACTGCTCCAGTCCGTTCTGAAAATTCTCCTGAATGACGACATACTTTCCGTCGTCTTTTTTCGTTTCATCCGTTTCATCCGCAGAGACGCCACTGTTTTCAGTCTCCGCTGCCGGTTGCGTTTTCTCCTGCGTCTCGTCTGCGGAATATGCACAAGGCAAAGCGCTCAATCCCATCGCCACAATCAAAAGGGCCGTCATTTGAATGAATTTTCTCACCATACCATCTCCTATCAAGTTTCGCTGGGGCTCTCAATCCTGCAGCGTCAGAATCCCCCACTTCTCCGGCGAATCATAAAATTTACCCGGAAGCCCGAACACGGATGAACCGAACGAGATCCCGTCTGTATTGCGCGCATGTCCCACCGCAACGTCACACCCGATCATCTTCCCTGCGGCAGGACGGAATCCCGGCTTTACCGTTTCCCACGGAATCGCAACGGCCAGAACATACCCATTGTCAGACACGACTGACGATGCACGCAGCGGCTTACCGACGCGGCTGTCGACAATCGCCATCACATCCCCCTTGCGCTTGCGGATCAGTTGCACCGCAAGCGGCTCATCACTATCGACTCCCAGCGGGCAGAACATATATTGATGATCGTCTTCATCATACATTTTCGACTTGTCATTGCCACCATCCACAAAGACTTCCACACAATCCTTTGCCCAGCAGTTTGCGACCGTATCCGGTTTCAGCGGACGGAAATCCCCGTGCACCTCGGCACGGACATACAGATTTTTTTCGTCCCATCCTGTCCGCGTACTGATCCCGACGCCTTTGATTTCACACACAACCTCCGGCATCGTCTGCCAGCCTGTAAGGGTTCCGTCAAACGCAGGAGCCGCATCCACCTTCCCTGCCGTACGACGCGGATACAGATACACCGGAAGATCAAACACGCAGCTCTCACCGCCGGAAACGATCCGCGCCTGCACCGATTCACTCGTCATGATCTCACGGTCCAGTGCACACACGATCGTATCCGTAATCGTCTTGCGGCTTCCTGACGCGATCTTGATTTCCACCGGCTTTTTCGTTTTCGCAAGTGTCACGAACTCGGACGTACTCAGCTCGACCGTATATATTTTTGTCGACGAGCTGCGGTTTTCGATCGACAGGACCATCGATGTTTTTTCACCGCTGAACATCGCCGGCAGCGGCTTGAAGAATGCGGCAATCGCCCGTTCCCGTTTTGCAATCCGCCCGTTTGCAACTGCCTTCGCCGTCTCGGCATCAAGCTGCTGATTGTAAACCAGCGAGGCGAACATCAGGCGATACTCAGAATCGGGTTCCTGAAAAGAAATCGTATTTTCATTTTGAATCCAAGCGCGTTTAACCGGCAAATTCAAACGCCACTGCGTCTGCGGCTTTACCCCCTCCTCTTTTTGCGCTTCAGTCCAGAACACCGACAGGGGATGTCCATTCACCGAGAGATTCAGTCCATTTGCCCGCAGCAGATCGTCTGAGTATACCCCAAGATGCAGCAGAACCGTTTCATCCTCTTGCGGCAAACGCTTAACCGGCAGACTCACCTGCATCGCGTCATTCAAAATCGCGGCCGATGTTTTTGCATAATACTCCGTTTCTGCCAGCGTGCGGGTCTGCTCAGGCACCGGCGCGTCATATACCCACTGCACACTCGCCACACCGCCAACCGGAAGCGTAACTGTTAGCTCAGAAGAGGACGACACTGTTTCGCCATGCTCCAGCGCGCCGTCATTATAATGCA
>QKHZ01000225.1 GCA_003249795.1 bacterium
GCGGGGCCCCAAACTCTTTACTATATTTGGTGGTGGCGTTTGTCGTAATTCAAAAAAAAGAGCAACCTGAAAACAGGTTGCCCCTTTTGAATAACAGGATTGCGCAGGTTGAATTACCAAGCGAAGTGGGCAAATGCCTTGTTCGCTTCGGCCATACGGTGGGTATTTTCGCGCGTGGTCATTGCGCCACCTTCGCGCTTGTAGGCATCCATAAATTCTGTTGCAAGGCGCTCGCGCATCGGTTTGCCCTTTTTGCCACGGGCAGACGCCAGAATCCAGCGGATTGCCAGTGAGGTCTGGCGTTTCGGCTTGACGGGAACCGGAACCTGATAGTTCGCACCTCCAACACGACGGCTGCGGACTTCTACCATTGGCCTCACGTTGTCCATCGCCTTTTCAAAGACCTTGACCGGTTCTTCGTCGGTGATCTTTTCGCCAATGATTTCCAGTGCATCATAGAAAATCTTTTCTGCAATGCTCTTTTTGCCCTGCCACATCATGCAATTAATGAACTTGGCAACGGTCAGGTTGTTAAACTTTGCATCCGGCTTCAGACCCGGGCCTGTATTTGCGGTTGTTTTCACGCTCATTGTTACTGCTCCATTCTATGGTGAAGTTGTTATTTCTTCGGGGCCTTGTTGCCGTACTTACTGCGTGCCTGACGGCGTGCTTCAACACCACTGGCGTCGTAAACACCGCGAACCATGTGATAGCGCACACCTGGAAGGTCGCGCACACGGCCACCACGAACCAGAACAATCGAGTGTTCCTGAAGATTGTGGCCTTCACCCGGGATATATACCGTCACTTCCTTACCGTTGGTAAGACGGACACGGGCAACCTTACGAAGAGCCGAGTTCGGCTTTTTCGGGGTCTGGGTCTTCACCTGCAGGCACACCCCTTTGCGCTGGGGGCATCCCTCAAGCACAGGAGACTTTGACTTTTTGCGCGGTTGTACGCGCCCTTTGCGAATCAGCTGGTTGATCGTCGGCATTTCAATACGGTCCTTTTTCTACATACGCCAGTATGGCGGTTTACAATCAATTCAAAATTGTGAACGGTAAACTATACACGTTTATTTCAAGAATGCAACGTTTTTTCAAAATCCTTACTCAAATCATCTTCAGGATTTTCTTCTTCCACCTGTGGCAGTTCAATACCATCGGCAAAACGGATGTGCGACGCTCGCAGGTGAGGAGCGCCTGTACCGGCTGGAATCATACGGCCAATCAGAACGTTTTCCTTCAAGCCGCGCAATGGGTCAATTTTGCCAGAGATGGCAGCGTCTGTCAGAACGCGTGTCGTTTCCTGGAAACTTGCCGCTGCGATCATTGAATCGGCAGACAGACTAGCTCGCGCAACACCTTGCAGCATCGATTCGCCCTGAGCAGGTTTTCCGCCGGCAGCCATGACTCGCTGGTTTTCTTTCTTGAAGCGGGTCTTGGAGACCGAGTCGGTGATCAGGAATTCGGTATCACCCGGATCGATAATCTTGACTTTTGCCATCATCTGGCGGATCAGGATTTCAATGTGCTTGTCGTTAATCGGCACGTTCTGTGCTCGGTAAACTTTCTGCACTTCGCCCAGCAGATATTCCTGCAGAGCTTCTTCTCCGTTGATGCGGAGGATATCGTGCGGAACAAGAGGCCCTTCAACCAGAGCTTCACCTGCGCGGACGCGGTCACCTTTGTGAACGCGGACGTGTTTACCCTGCGGCACCAAGTGCTCTACTTCATTACCGGCATCTGTGCGGATGATGATGACGCGTTTTCCACGGCGGCGGTCACCGATATCAACAATGCCGTCGACTTCTGCCATAACGGCCGGATCTTTCGGTTTGCGCGCTTCAAACAGTTCGGTAACACGCGGCAGACCACCGGTAATATCCTGCGTGGTTCCGATTTCACGAGGAGTACGGGCAAGCTGTTGACCCGCTTCGACCTGATCGCCTTCTTCGACCTGTAAGTGCGCCTTTTCCGGAATGGAGTAGTATGCAATCACTTGGCCGTCTTTGTCGGTAATCATGATCTGCGGATGCAGGTCACCCTTATGTTCGGTAATCACCTTACGTTCAAAGCCGGACTGGTCGGATTCCACTCGCATGGTAGAACCTTCAATCACGTCTTCAAACCGGACGAAACCGGATTTTTCCGTAAGAAGCGGGGTGTTATACGGATCCCACTGCGCCAGAGCCTGACGTGCTTCAACGGTTTGGCCTTGTTTGACCTTGAGGATTGTACCTGCAGGCACGTCCATCGGATCGCCCACTTCACGGCCTTTTTCATCGCAGATTACAAGCTGACCGTTCCGGTTCAGAACGACCTCGACTTTTGTGCTACCCTCACCTGATGTTTCAACGGTGCGAAGGTTGAGGAATTTCAGGATACCGCCTACATCTGCGCGAATTTCATTTTCACGAACAGCGTGCTGTGCGATACCACCGATATGGAATGTACGCATGGTCAGCTGCGTACCCGGTTCGCCAATTGACTGTGCGGCGATAACTCCGACTGCCATGCCCGCTTCTGCCAACTCACCCGTCGACAGATCCATGCCGTAGCACTTGGCACAAACGCCATGATCCATTTCGCAGGTCATTGGGCTACGGACGCGGATTTTGCCCAGATCCATCGACTCGATTCGTTTCGCAATATCGCGGTCGATGATCTGCCCCTTCTGCACGATCACTTCACCCGTGAGAATGTCCATGATCGTATCGCAAGCGACGCGACCATAGATGTTGTCAGCCATCGAAACTTCAACGTGGTCGCCAGATGTGACCGCACCTTTGGCAAGGCCGTTTTCTGTACCGCAATCATGACCGGAGATCGTAACATCCTGCGCAACTTCGACCAGCTTACGGGTCAGGTAACCCGAGTCAGCCGTCTTGAGCGCGGTATCAGCCAGACCCTTACGTGCACCGTGCGTTGAGGAGAAATATTCAAGACCACGCAGGCCTTCACGGAAATTTGCACGGATTGGCGTTTCGATGATTCGACCGTTTGGCTTTGTCATCAGACCACGGAAACCGGCAAGCTGACGAACCTGGGTTTGTGAACCACGAGCTTTGGAGTCGAACATTGCCCAGACGGGGTTCAGGTAACGCTGGTCAGGACGGTGACTGTCAACGCGGCTGGTATCGCCTTTGAGTTCAACCAGAAGTTCAGCCGTGATCTCTTCGGTCACGTGCGTCCAGATATCAACGATCTGGTTGTAGCGTTCGCCGTCAGTGATATCACCCATCATGTGCGCGTCTTCAATCGCCATGACCTTCTTTTCTGCCGCTTCAATGATCTTCGGCTTGGCAGCCGGAGTCTTCAGGTCGCATGCTGAGAAGGAAACGCCCGACAGCGTTGCGTATTGGAAACCGACGCGTTTCATGTCATCGAGGAACTTCACTGTCGCTTCACGCCCCAGCATTAGGTGGCAGTCACTGACAACGCCGTTAAGTCCCTTTTTGTTCATGGTCCGGTTATAGAAGGCCATGTTCTTGGGAAGGATATCGTGGAATAGGATACGTCCCGGAGTCGTCAGCAACAGACTGTGCTCGTCTGGAAGTTCTTCATCGGTATCGGCGACAACTTTCATGCCAGCCGGCAGACGTACGCGGATCTTGCTACCCAGTTCGACTTCGCGGTTGTCGTAAGCAAAGATTGCTTCCTGGAAGTCACGGAAGATCTTGCCAGCACCAAGGCCGCCTTCACGCATCAGGGTGATGTAGTAGCACCCGAGAACGATATCAAGGTCAGCAGTAATAATCGGGTTGCCGTGAGCAGGCGAGAAGATGTTTGCTGTTGCAATCATCAGCAGACTTGCTTCTGCCTGTGCTTCAATGGTCAGCGGCAGGTGGACAGCCATCTGGTCACCGTCAAAGTCAGCGTTAAAGCCGGAACAGACCAACGGGTGGATGCGTAACGCATCGCCTTCGACCAGAACAGGATAGAATGCCTGAATACCCATTCGGTGCAGCGTCGGCGCACGGTTGAGCATTACCGGGTGGCCTTCAATCACTTCTTCCAGAACGTCCCAGATCTCTTCATCGCGACGCTCGAGCATGGTCTTTGCCGACTTGATTGTATCAGCAAGGCCGCGCTCTTTGAGCTTGCGGATGATAAATGGCTGGAACAGTTCAAGTGCGATCTTCTTGGGTAGACCGACCTGATCAAGACGAAGTTCAGGCCCAACGATAATCACGGAACGTGCCGAGTAGTCAACACGCTTACCAAGCAGGTTCGCACGGAAACGTCCCTGTTTACCCTTGATCATATCAGTCAAACTCTTAAGTGGGCGGTTGCCTGCTCCCTGAACAGGGCGCTTACAGCGCGCGTTGTCAAACAGCGCGTCAACGGCTTGCTGCAGCATGCGTTTTTCGTTGCGGACAATCACCGACGGCGCATTCAGATCAAGCAACTTCGCCAAGCGGTTGTTGCGGTAGATCACGCGGCGGTACAGGTCGTTCAGGTCGCTAGTGGCAAAGTTACCCGAATCCAGCGGAACCAGCGGACGCAGGTCTGGCGGAATGACAGGGATTACGTCCATTACCATCCACGCCGGATCATTGTTACCTGCGATCAGGGATTGGATGATGCGAAGGCGCTTGACCAGCGTTTCTGTTTTGAGCTTCTGTGTGCAGGTGGAGAGCTCTTCCTTGATCTGGACTTCCAGTTCCGGAAGGTCGATTGTCTTAATCAGTTCACGAACAGCTTCTGCGCCCATCATCGCCGTAAAGTCGTTGCCGTACTTTTCGCGGCATTCGCGGTACGATTCTTCACCGAGAAGTTCGCCGAGTTTGAGCGGCGTGTCGCCCGGGTCGGTAACGATATAACGCTGGAAGTAAATGACCTGCTGCAGGGCAGTGGACTTAACCCCAAGAAGCGCGCCCAAGCGTGAGGGCATCTGGCGGAAAAACCAGATGTGTACGATTGGCACGGCAAGGTTGATGTGACCCATGCGTGCGCGGCGGACCTTGGAGTGGGTGATTTTCACGCCACAGCGGTCACAGATAATGTCCTTATACTTGATGCCCTTGAACTTTCCGCAGGAACATTCCCAGTCCTTTTCCGGACCAAAGATGCGTTCGCAGAACAGGCCGTCCTTTTCCGGGCGGTATGTGCGGTAGTTGATCGTTTCCGGCGTTTTGACTTCGCCGTACGACCAACTGCGGATGTCATTCGGGCTAGCCAGACCAATGTTGATGCTGTGGTAATCATTGATCCGGGTGTAGTTCGTTGTTTGCTCGTTCATGAGGTCTTACGCTCCTGTGAGAGTCGGTGTCGTCTGAAAATTCCCCCGTGGATTCGGGTGCACCGGTTATTCGACCGGTGCTCCTTCTCCCTCTTCCAGACGGATATTGATGCCGATGCCTCGGATTTCATTACAAAGCACGTCAAAGCTGACCGGGATACCCGGGTCGACACTATTTTCGCCTTTAACCATCGCTTCGTAAATCTTGGTACGGCCTTCAACGTCATCGGACTTGACCGTCAAGAGTTCCTGTAGAATTGTCGCTGCGCCGTATGCTTCAAGCGCCCACACTTCCATTTCACCGAAGCGCTGGCCACCGTTACGCGCCTTACCGCCAAGCGGCTGCTGGGTAATGAGGCTGTACGGGCCGGTTGCACGGGCGTGAATCTTGTCGGCAACCAGGTGGTGAAGTTTGAGCATGTACATGTAGCCTACCGTGACGGTTTCGTGGAACGGCTCGCCGGTACGTCCATCGTAAAGGATCGCTTTACCGGTGTGCGGCAGTCCCGCTTCGCGAAGTGCTGCAACAATCTCTTCTTCATGCGCACCGTCAAAGACCGGGGTCTTGGCACGGAAGCCGAGTTTGTTTGCAGCCCAGCCGAGGTGGGTTTCCAGAATCTGACCCACGTTCATACGGGAAGGAACACCCAGCGGGTTCAGAACCATTTGTACCGGTGTGCCGTCTTCAAGGAACGGCATGTCTTCTTCCGGAAGGATGCGGCTGACAACACCTTTGTTTCCGTGACGGCCAGCCATTTTATCACCAACCGACAGCTTGCGCTTGACTGCAACGTAAACCTTGACCAGTTCAAGAACCCCCGGCTTCAGTTCATCGCCGCGCTTCAGACGGCCGATTTCAACTTCACAACGGGTTTCAAGGAACTTGATCCGGCGTTCGTGCTCAAGGCAGATCATCTGAACGCGTGCTTTCTTCGCATCAGGCGCGTCAATGTCAGCATAAGACGACTGTTCCTGAAGCTCGATCATGCGTTCATAATCGCCGGCACGCGGAACACGCAGAACTTTGCCGTTGCGCTTGTTGACGATCGTGTCGCCGAGAAGTTCTTCAAGCCGCTTGAACTTGAGTTTGATCTCTTCTGAGATCTTTTCTTTTGTTTCGATCTCCAGCTTCTGGCACTGGCGGCGGGTAGCTGCACGATCCTCGCCCTGTTGTGTGCTGCGGCGCGAGAAGCGTTTGACATCGATAACAAAACCTTCGGTTCCTGGTGGAACAGTCAGTGAATCATTCTTGACGTCTTCACCAGCGCGACCGAAGATGGCGCGTAGCAGTTTTTCTTCGCTGGAGAACTCACTCTTGGCTTTCGGCGCAATCTTACCGACAAGGATGTCCCCAGGCTTCACCTTCGTTCCGATGATGGCAAGGCCGTGATCATCGAGGTTTGCAAGCGCTGCTTCTGAAACACCAGGGATGTCACGGGTGATTTCTTCGCTGCCGACCTTGGTTTCGCGAATTTCAACGGTGAATTCTTCAATGTGGACCGAGGTGTAAGCGTCATCAATGATCATGCGCTCGCTGACCAAGATCGCATCCTCAAAGTTGCAACCTTCCCAGCTGATGAAGGCGACAAATGCGTTGCGTCCCAAGGCGAGGCAGCCGTCTTTGGTTGCGGCGCCTTCTGAGAGCGGGTCACCCTTCTTGATTTTGTCACCGGGCTTGACGATCGGTGTCTGGTTCAGGGTTGTCCCGTCGTTGAGACCTTTGTATTTGTGAAGCTTGTAAACGCGTTCGCCTTCGATCAGTTCGTTGCTTGTGATACGGATTTCAAGCGCGTCAGCGTAGGTGACGGTACCGTCTTCGACAGCACGCGCGACCATGCCGGAGTTACGGACAATCGATTCTTCGATGCCGGTACCGACCAGCGGGATCTGGGGAACAACAAGCGGCACCGCCTGGCGTTGCATGTTCGATCCCATGAGCGCGCGGTTTGCGTCGTCGTGCTCAAGGAAGGGGATCAGACTTGCAGAAATACCAACCATCTGTTTGGGCGCGACGTCAGCGAGTGTTACCTGCGAAACGTCACAGATGATCACGTCTTCCTGGTGTCGGCAGACACAACGGTCTGTGAGGATGTTTCCTTTTGCGTCAACTTTGACGTCAGCCTGAACAATAAAGTGGTCATCCTCCTGGTCTGCACGAAGCCAGACGATTTCGCTGGTAATGCGCTTGTTCTCAACCTTGAAGTACGGTGTGATCAGGAAGCCCATGTCGTTAATGGCTGAGTAGTTTGCCAAGCTTACGATCAGACCGATGTTCGTACCTTCAGGCGTTTCAACCGGACAGATACGGCCATAGTGGGACGTATGAACGTCACGAACTTCAAAGCCGGCACGTTTCCGGTTCAGACCACCAGGACCAAGAGCAGACAGACGGCGCTCGTGAACCAGCTGCGAGAGCGGGTTCGACTGGTCGACGACCTGTGAGAGTTCACCGCGCGCGAAAAAGTAGTCAATTGCGCTGGAGATCGTCGTTGCATTAATGAGCTGGTGCGGAAGAACCGGCCCATTTTCCGGAGGTGCATCGCGCTTGATTCCCTTAATTACCATCTGCTCGCGGACACCGCGGCGGAGCTTGACCATCGCATTGCGAAGCTCGGTGACGACCAGATCTTTGATCGTCCGAACGCGGCGGTTTTCGAGATGGTCGATATCGTCGATTTCACCTTCACCGGCGCGGAGTTTCAGAATGTAATGGCAAATATTCAGGAAGTCGATGCCACCCATAACATCACGGGTGTCGCCTTCGATTCCGAATTTCCGGTTCAGACGGAAACGGCCAATTTCGCCGAAGTTGTAGCGCTTCGGGTCATAGAAACGTTCTTCAAACAGCGCCTTGGCGCGGTCGATACTCGCGGGAGTTCCCGGGCGCAGACGCTTGTAGATGCTGATCAGCGCTTCTTCATGGCTGTTGGAGTCATCGGTTGCCAAAGTATTTGTGATCAGCTCGTCCGGCATCTTTTCGATCGCTTCGATCTGTGTGACACCAAGGTTTTTGAGTTGTTCAAATACGAAGTCAGATAGAACTGCGCCAGTATCGACGACAATTTCACCAGTCTCATTGTCAACAACCTGCGAGATGCAGATTGCACCCTGGAGTTTGGCGATATTCGTCGGCGTCAGGTCAACGACTTTGATTTCATCATAATAAAATGCACGCAAAATATCGGCATCCGAGTCAAGCTCCGGAGCCAGAGCGCGCAGGAAGGTCGTGGCTGGCATCTTCCCTGAACGGTCGATGCGGATCACAAGCTCATCCTTGCTGGTGACTTCAACCTGAATCCAGCTTCCACGTTCAGGGATGATCCGGCACGAATGCAGGATTTTACCCGAGCTGTGGGTCTCTGAGGAGAAGTCGACACCAGGGGAGCGCTGAATCTGCGTTACGATGACACGTTCTGCACCGTTAATGACAAATTCGCCTCCACCGATCATGAGCGGGACTTCACCGAGGTAAACTTTTTCCTCGATGGCTTCATGAGCGTTCAGGCGCAGGCGAACTTTCAGTGGTGCCGCGTAAGTCAAACGAAGCTGACGGCATTCTTCAGGCGTGTGGCGCGGGGCACCCAGCTCATAGTCAAGGTACTCGATGTTGACGTCACCGTCATAGCTTTCGATCGGAAATGTTTCGCGGAACACGGACTCCAGGCCGTCATCTTTACGGTCGTGGGGAGGGGTGTCGGCCTGCAGGAAATCAGCGTAAAATTTCCGCTGGGTTTCCATCAAGTTGGGAAGTTCCAGCGTCTGGAAGGCTTTTCCGAAGTACCGGATATCCATGCGCGTATGATCCTCTGCATTCAAGGGGCGATAAACGACCAGTAGCTGACCATGCCGCAACCATCCCCGTCAGAGGTAGGTCGCAGCATGGACAGCTCGGTTCTGTTAGTTCAAACTGTCACAAGTTCTGCCGTTGAGGGCAGGGGTGTTACTTCAGGCTGACCTGAGCACCAGCTTCTTCGAGCTGAGCTTTGAGCTTTTCGCCGTCTTCCTTGCTGACACCTTCCTTGATCGGGCTCGGAGCGCCATCAACAAGAGCCTTGGCTTCCTTCAGGCCCAGACCGGTGATTTCACGGACGACCTTGATCACGTTAATCTTTGCGCTGCCTGCGTTGTCGAGAACAACACTCACAGTGCTCGGGCCGGCGTCTGCAGCACCTTCTGCACCACCAGCGGCAGGAGCCGCCATCACAACCGCACCGCCAGCAGCAGCTTCAATGCCATGAACGTCCTTGAGGTAATCAGAGAGTTCCTTGGCCTGCAGCAGGCTGAGTCCGACGATCTTCTCACCCAGATCCTTGATGTCCGCGTTCCATTCCTTGGTTGCAACTTCCGCTGTCATTTCATGCCTCCACTTTCAATCGCCGTTATACGCACGGCTTAAATTTGTCCAATAGGTATTAGTATTGATTCCATGATTTGCGACCCATTCGCAAACCGTTTTGTGCGGGCTAAGCCGCCTGCCTGATACTCAAGCAGATTCTTCCATCTTCTCGACCATCGACTTGATCTGACCGGCAATCGTCGAAGCCGGTCCCATTAGGGCGCCTGCGATCTTCGATCCCGGAGACATTGCCTGGCCAACAATCATGCCCTGCAGTTCCTGCTTGTTCGGGCTCTTGCTGAGGCTGACTACGCCATTGGTGTCGAGAATGGTGTTCTCAACCAGCGCACCATGAATCTTGAACGCTTCGTTTCCTTTGCGGAAATCAACCATGAAGCGGGCAAGCATGACCGGGTCTTCTGCCGTAGCGAGTGCCGTCATCTTTTCACAGATCGGCATGATCTCGGGGCAGCCCAGTTCTTTGAGTGCGATATTCGCGATGCGGTTCTTGACAACCGTCATGTTGATGTTCGCTTCGGCCAGCTTGTCGCGCAGAGCGGCTGTATCTTTGCTGCTCAGCCCTTCATAGCCGACAGACACGAGCGTGCTGGCGTCTTTGAACTGCTCCTTATATTCCTGGAGCAAGAGGGTATTGATACGATTTGGCATCTTACGATCCTCACTTCTGTCCGTATGCTCGCGCCTGATCAGGCCGGCATCGCGATCTTAAAACCAGGTCCCATCGTTGACGAAACGGAAAGATTGGTGATGTACTCACCCTTCACCGCAGTCGGGCGGATGGACACAATGTGCTGGATCGCAGCGGAGATGTTTTCTGCGAGTTTGTCCGCATCAAAGCTGGCTTTGCCCACGATCATATGGACGTTGCCTTCCTTGTCGTTGCGGAACTCGATCTTACCGGCAGCGAACTCAGCTACAGCCTGCGCCACCTTGTCGGTGACCGTACCGCTCTTGGGTGAAGGCATTAACCCCTTCGGACCGAGAGCCTTACCCAGACGCCCGACGAACTTCATCATGCCGGGGTGTGTGATCACGACATCGAAATCCATCCAGCCGCCGAGGATTTTGTCTGCCAGCTCTTTGCCGCCAACTTCAATGGCGCCGTTTGCGGTTGCAGCTTCAGCCTCTTCGCCTTCACAGAAGGCCACGACACGGACGGACTTTCCGATCCCGTTTGGCAGCGACAAGCTGCCACGGACGAGTTGGTCGGACTGGCGTGTGTCGATCGACAGCTTGATCGCCAAGTCAACGGTCTCGTCGAATTTTGCAGATGCTTTCTCTTTTACGAGAGCAACTGCGGCTCCGATTGGATAGACCTTCTGACGGTCCAGTCCTTCCGAAGCGCTCTTAAACCGCTTGCTTCTTACTATTCCCATACGTATTTTCCTCGCTCCCGGCCGGTAAGTATTTCACCGAACGGTCCAACGCGTGTCGAGAGCCACTAGCCCTCGACTTCAATTCCCATGCTGCGTGCAGTGCCGGCGATGATGCGTTTTGCCGCATCAATGTCACGTGCGTTGAGGTCAGCCATCTTGGTGTTGGCGATCTCTTCAAGTTGCTTCTGCGAAACCTTACCGACTTTCTTCTTGTTCGGTTCAGCAGAGCCGCTTTCGAGCCCCAGAGTCTTCTTCAGCAGAATTGCAGCTGGGGGGCTCTTGATGATGAAATCAAATGAACGGTCGGCATAGACAAAAATTTCGACCGGAAGCACTGTACCTTTTTGCTCAGCGGTACGTGCATTGAAAGCCTGAACAAATTCACCAACCGGAACACCATGCTGACCAAGTGCCGGACCAACCGGAGGCGCTGGCGTTGCCGCTCCACCCATAACCTGCAGCTTGATAATCCCAGTAACTTCTTTTTCTGTTTTCGCCATTGCCTTGTCGCTCCAGCAAGTTTGTAGTCACTAAATTTCGCCCCAGTACACTGCACGGAAGCGAACAAACATCCACTAAATCGATCAGGTGCGTTCCACCTGATGATATTCCAATTCCACAGGAGTCGAGCGCCCGAAGATAAACACGTTGACTTTAAGCACGCCTTTTTCCGGATGGATCTCTTCGACTTGCCCTTCGTAGTTTTCGAACGGGCCGTCTTTGATTCTGACGCCTTGGCCGATTTCGAATTCGATCTTCGGCTTTGGCTTTTCCTTCTGCTCGTCGAGCGAGCGTAGGATCCGGCCGATTTCTTCATCCGGAAGCGGCACTGGTTCGCGCGGGTTTGCAGAGACAAAACCACTGATGCCGGTTGTTTCCGTGATCACGTACCATGTGTCATCTGTGAGATCCATTTCAACAAACAGATAACCTGGATAGGTTTTTGTTTGAACGATTTTCTTTTTCCCTGCCCGGACATCAGCCATGCTTTCTGTCGGGATCAGTATCTGCCGTACCTGCGGGCCAAGGCCACGGTTTCGGATACGATCAACCAGAAGGTTGCGGATCTTGTCCTCACGTTCCGGCTGTACTTTTACAGCAAACCAAGTTTCTTTTTTACTGGAGACTGTGGTTTCATCCGGAGCCGCTGGAAGTTCGGCGGCCTGCTCCGAGGTTTGCTCTTGTGTTGGTTCCATAGACTCATCACTCATGAGAGAATCCAAGTTAGAAGGCCTTGTGAGATGACCAGATTAAGAATTTTGTCAACAACGCCGGTGAATACAGCAAGGATTACCGTGCAGACAATAACAATGTATGTCGAGCCCCAAGCTTCTGTTTTCGGATTAAACAGCGGCATCAGTGTCGGCCATACGACTTTTTTCAACTCTACATCCATATCGATCAGGTAATCGCTGGTACGGGCGTTGACGAATGCAGTGTACAGTCCCATTGCCGTAATGCCCAGCAGCAGAATGACTGCGCCAATAAACGCTTTGGTTGTTAACGATTCGCCAAGCATTTGCCATGCAGTCTGTGATGCGCCGACGTTTGCCTGAACTGTCCAGCTGTACCAGGAGTAGGAGGCATACATCGCAATCAATACCGCAAGAACTGCGATACCACTGCGGGATGCGATACCTTGTCCCTGTTTGTACATTACCGTTTCTCCTATGATAACTGTTTCAGTCAGCCTGCCGGATTGACGGGTAAAACTGAAACTTGTTATCTTTCTTTCGTCTTTAAGGCCGTGGCTGCACGCCACTCCTCGTTCCTGTTGCCGGACGTTTTCTCTTTCGGTCAGAACAGAATCATTCGTCGACTCAGCTCTGCAAGAGAAAACTGGCAGGACAGGAGGGAGTCGAACCCCCAGCCGCCGGTTTTGGAAACCGGTGCTCTGCCAATTGAGCTACTGTCCTATATCCAGCAACTTTTTATCCGGAATGTTATTGCATGATATCCGGCTTATTTCACTATTTGCCCGATTCCTCTTTTTGTCTTGTAAAATTCAAAAAGTTTGCGGCGGCCGGGGCAAGGCGGCCGCCGCAGGAATCTGTTTTGTCACTCACTCAACGATTTTGGTAACAACACCCGAACCAACGGTGCGACCGCCTTCGCGAATCGCGAATCGAAGCTGTTCTTCCATCGCAATCGGCTGGATCAGTTCGATGTTCATCGTAACGCTGTCACCAGGCATCACCATCTCAACGCCGTCCGGCAGA
>QKHZ01000236.1 GCA_003249795.1 bacterium
CGGCCGATTCCGCAGGTCGAGATTGCTGTGCGGATTCTCGAGGTCTCGTGGACAAAGAACGAGCGGATTGGGTTTAACTGGGCGGGATTTCCTGATGCGGCTGCAGGAGCTGCTGCAACGGGCGCCGAGTATGTGACGATGTCAGGGGCTGGGCTGAACAGTTTTGTCGCTGGCCAGCTTAACTATCGCTATCTGAAACAGCTGAACCTGCAGATGGAGATGCTGACGCAGAAGAACAAGCTGAGCCTTCTGGCTGCGCCGCGCCTGAAGGTGGTTAATAACGCCAAAGCCGTGTTCCATGCAGGATCGACCATTCCCGTGTTCAGGAAATCGAACATCTATGTCGCTGACGAAACGGAGTCGATCAAGCATAAACGCAGCAATTATATAATCCCTGATGATGCGACCTCAATTGGTTACGATTATGATCAGGATAAATACGATACTGACAACCGAGTCACACAGGTGGAAGAGTCTCTGGATGTTGGCGTCAAGCTGACGGTTGAGCCGCGGATTACACAGAGCGGTGAGATTATCCTGTCGCTGACGCCAGAAGTGTCGGAGATCGCAGGCTGGCGTGACGAGTCGGACAAGCCGATCATCAATACCCGCACGCTGACGACGACGGTGAAGGTCTCAGACGGCGACACGGTTCTGATCGCAGGTCTTTTCAAAGAAAATGAAGTCGAAGGCCGCAGTGGCGTTCCTGTCTTGCACAAGATCCCGGTTCTGGGCGGGTTGTTCCGCAAGTCGAAAGATCGGGGCGAAAAGGCCGAGGTCGTCTTCGTTCTCAACATCAAACTCGTTGACTGATTTTTCCTGCCACAGCGAGTGAAATCTTTTCCCTTTCCGAAATATTCAAGGTGTTATACACTTTCCTGACGGGAATGTTTCTCCCCGTTGTGGTGGTGCCGGTTTATTGGTATTGCAGGAGAATGGCGATGGAGCCGAGGCTGAGTATTGTGACATTGGGTGTGCAGGATATGCAGCGCAGCTATTCGTTTTATCATGACGGGCTGGAGTTGCCGACGTCCGCCAAACCGACCGATGCAATCATTTTTTTCAAAACATCAGGCTGCTGTCTGGCGCTGTATCCGGCAGACAAGTTGCAGGAGGATATCGGCGAGGGAATGAGCAAGGTCCGGCCCGGGTTTGGCGGGATCACCCTTGCGCACAATGTCAGAAGCAAAAGCGAGGTGGACGGCTTGCTGGAGCGGGTTGCGGCAAGCGGAGGCGAAATCCTCAAGCCTGCGCAGGATGCGTTCTGGGGTGGTTATCACGGATACTTTGCTGATCCCGACGGCTATGTCTGGGAGGTCGCGTATGGCGACTGCTGGACGTTCAATCCGGATGGAAGTCTTGTCATTCCATAAACGCCATTGCTAAGGGGCTTGATGATTTATTCTGGCGGTTGCCGCCGTTTCTGTAGTTGCTCGCGAAGGACTTTCATCGCGCGTTCTGAGTACGCGACTTCGCCACTTTCACCTTGCTTGATTGCATGCTGGATTGCTTCAATCATTTCTTCGTTGTCTTTGAAACTAATCAGACCTCTGCCACAATATCCATAACAGTGCTGCCATGATCCCCGATGATTCTCGGCAGGGCAGAAAAGGATTAGTGCCCTTTTATTATCAATGTCTGAAAGTTTCAGCCCGTCACCAACGTAGATGTAGCCGATGCTTTGATCTCGGTAAAATGATTCGGGGCAGGCCGCACCGTAGCTCTGTAGCCATTCCCTCAGGTTTTTGTCGTCGTAATTATCCTCATTGGCATGTGCTGCACGGTGGATGAAATAGAGTGCTTGCCTTGTATCTGCCGTATGCGGAAGACAAAAGTCAGGTTGATGTTCAGTCAGGAGCCAGAACGCAAATTTATGTTGGATCATATGATTGGCACAACTGCACGCATACACTCTTTGCCGAGAATTTTTCACGAGATGAAAAGCAATCGCGCCGCCGATCAGCAGCACCGTGAGAAAAGAAGCGAGAAGCCATTTCCTGTGTGTTTTGAAAAATGAACGCGGTTTGACAGGTGCTTTTTCTTCAGGCTCATCCGACGTCATTTGTCGTCCTCCCCGAACATGGCCTTGCGGCGGAGTATATGGTGATAGTGTTGGGCAAAGCGGTGCGCCTCGTCGCGGATGTGCATGAGGAGCTTCAGCCCCGCGTGTCTGCGACCCATGCCTACGGGTTCGTTTTGCCCTGCCCGAAACGGGATCTCTTCCTGCTTGGCCAGTGACATCAGGATCGGCTCGGTAACCCCCAGTTCTTTGAGGACTTCTTCAGCCGCATGCAACTGTCCCTTGCCGCCGTCGATCAGGATCACGTCCGGCAACTCCTCTCCCTGTTCTTTCAATTTACCGTAACGCCTGCGGACAACCTCCTGCACGCACTTGAAGTCGTCCTGCCCGTCGACGGTTTTGATCCGGAAGCGCCGGTAGCCGTCTTTGAACGGAACGCCGTCAAGGAAGTACACAAGCGATCCGACAGTCTCGCCCCCCTGGAGGTTGGCGATGTCGATGCCTTCGATCCTACGCGGCCGGACAGGGCTTTTCAGGGCATCCTGCAGAGCCTGCACGCTCTTCTGCGGGTCGAGTCCGGGAGCGAGTGGTGCCAGTGACTCATCGATATCGGCAGAGTCGTGAATATGGTTGAGCGCGTCGACAAGGTCACGCAGACGTGCGGCATTCTCAAAACGGTAGGCTTTTGCCTCCTCTTCCATCTCTTTTTCAAGATCCTGGATCAGGTCTTTTTTCTGTCCGCTCAGGAAACGGCAAAGCGAGGCGATGCGCTTGCGGTAGTCTTCTTTTGAAATCCGGTCGGCACAGGGGCCGGCGCAGCGTCCAATATGGAAGTTCAGGCACGGGCGCTGGTATTTGCGCTTTTTATCGGTTGCGCTGATGGCGCGCTTGCAGGTGCGGAATCCGAAGATCTTCTGCAAGGCCGCAACCGTGGCACGGAGGCCGCCCGCACTGACGTAGGGGCCGAAATACCTGCTTTTCTGGGTCATTTTTTTGCGTGTCACCAGAACGCGAGGGAAATCCTCATCCATCGTAATTTCAAGGTATGGGTACAGCTCATTGTTTTTGAGCATGAAATTGTATTTGGGCTGCAGGTCTTTGATCAACCGGCTTTCCAACAGAAACGCCTCGATTTCGCTGTCGGTGACAACGTAGTCGAAGTCGGTGATATTCTCGATCAGTGCGATTTCTTTCGGGGAATGGTCGCGTTTCTGGAAGTATGAGCTGACGCGGCGGCGCAGGGATTTTGCCTTGCCGACATAGATTTCAGCCGACTCGGTGTCTTTCATGATGTAGACGCCGGGCTGATCCGGTAAATTGCGGGCTTTTTCTAATAGATCCATACAGCTACGATACCGCTGGGTTTCTGCGATTACAAGCCAGAACCGGTGGCGAAGTGCGATGTTTGTGCATTTTGCTGTCGATGTGCCGGATAAATCCCTCGCGGGGATTATCGGACAGGATTGTTTGCGCACACTATTTTTTGCCAAACAAAGGCCAAATAATATTTTTTTTACAAGAAATTGCGAAAAAAGTTGAAAGCTTCCGGGCTGGGTTGCGGAGGTGTTTAGTATCAACTTCGATAGGAAAGAGCAAAGAAAAACGCTGTTTTTGGCTGGAGTTGAATGCGGTGTGGTTTGTCATATAAGTCGTTTTGAGATAACGGTATGTGTGGCTGTCTGCGCGAGTGGTTCCGATAAGGAATCAGCGTGGTTCGGAAACATAGTGGCAAAACGAGAATGATGCTGTGATTTATAGAAAGGACGGGCGATATTCGGGTAAATAGGGTTTGTGAAGTGGTCGTGTTTTTTTCTATGTTGACAAAAAACCAAACGGAATCATAATGCTGCCCTAACAAAGCTGCCCGGAGTTGTATTGGGACAGAGAGAGAGGTGGCTTTGATTGGAAAGATGACTGTTAGAGTTTTTTTTTGTGGGGATCGTATAGTTTGTTTTTGGATCGCAGAAGCGAGGAGGTAAGGATGAAATTGATGCGTGGACTTATGGGAGTGGCTGCGGCTGCGCTGCTGATGGGCAGTGTATCGTATGCTGATGAAATGACGGATATGCGTCAGGCTCTGGACAGCATGAAGCGCGAAATGGCGGACATGAAGGCTAAGTTCGCTGAAGACATGCGCGAAGTGAAAGACAGCGCCGGTGGCGAAGCTCCGACAGAACTCACCACGATGGAAGGCTACAAGATGACCATCGGCGGTGAAATTATTACCGAATACCGTTTTGAACATGGTGCAACCGACGTCAAGTCGTCAACAAAGAAGACACAGTCAGCTGGTTTCGGTCTGAACGCAGCTCACCTGTTCTTCGATGTGAAGACCAGCGACACCACCAACGTTCACCTGAAGCTCAATCTGGACAACGGTGGCACCACCAACAGCGACATCGTAGAAGAATTCTACTACGACTGGAAGAAGCTGCTGGATGGCAACCTCGGTATCCGCGTTGGTAAGCACGAAGTTGCTTACGGCAAGCCGGATGCAACCGTTGGTGATAGCGACGCTTCCGTTCACGGTGGCAACACCCACATGATCAACGGAACCGGTCTGCACGCTGTTGGCGAAATTGACAACACCCTCGGTGCAAACGTCAACTACGCTTTCCGTGATATCGCCAAGATTGACTTCACCCTGTTCAGCAACAAGAATGCAACTGCTGACGGTGAAAACAAGCTGACAGGCGACACCGGTATCAACAGCTTTGCTTCGCAGGTCACCCTGACCCCGATCGAAAAGCTGAAAGTCGTTGCTGGTCACGCACACCTGACCAACGAAAATGGCGATGCGTATGACTTCGCTGCAGGTGGCACCCACCACGGTTACTACAGCAGCAGCGATGGCTACTACAATAACCACCTGACCAACGCGATTGACGAAATCTCGATCGGTGCAACCTATGACATCAACGATAAGCTGGGTGTTTTCGCTCAGTACGTCCACACCTGGAATGCAGGTTATGTTGATGAAGCTACAGTTAACGCCATGAACATCGGCGCAACCTACGCTCTGACCGACAAGTTGGTCTTGGGTGCCATGTTCGATGTCGAACGTGTTAACCCGGTTGGTTACGAAGTTACCATGTACTCGGATACCGATGCTCTGACCAGCTATCAGGCTGCTGTTGACGAAGAAAACTACTACCGCGCTATGTTCTCGGCAGTATACACCTTCGATAACGGTGTCTTCGTTGGTCTGGAATACAGCCACGAATGGTACGATGCTGAGTTCGCTCGCACCGAAGGCCAGCTCGTAAACTCGACCGACCTGACCGATGTTTCGGCTGGCTCGAAGGGTTCAAATCAGGCTGACCGCTTCGTCCTCTGGACCGGCGTCACCTTCTGAGAACCATATTTCAGATTACTCTGAAGTATAGTTAAGTCAGATCCTGCGGGGTGGAATGGAAACATTCCACCCCGTTTTTGTGTACGTCTCTATCGTATTGAAATGGTCATTTTGCATGATAACTGGAGACTGAACGCGTAATATCATGTCGTTTGGCTGAGAATGGGCGCGTGCTTTTTGACGCAAGTTTTCACACACTTTCCTCAATTTTAACTGAAAAACAGCCTTGATCCGCTGTTTTTTCTGCCTGCTCCTCTCCCGGATTGTCCGATAATTTACGGGAGATTTCGGAATCAAACCGTCAATATGATTCATGATGCAGAACGTTTCTGAGACGGGGCACGCTTCTTCATTCCTCAAATAGTTTCAGTCATTGATGATTCCTTCATATCTTCTTTCGTTTTATCAAAACAAGTTCCCCAAAAAATGAATTCAATCGTGGCGGCGGATTCTGTCCGCAAGGCATTTTTTCTGGGATTTTCTGCAGATCTTCCCTGTTTTTTTAAATTTACACAGAAATCTGGTGTCGAAATCTGCCATTGTGTTGCCAAATGTTAGTACGAAATAAGTTGTTTGATGACAGATGAAAATGATAAGCAGGAGGGGGGGGTAAAACCAAAATACCCCTGTGATTTCCGGCCTGTTTTAAATTCCCACTCACAGAACACAGTGGCATCTTTACCATGAAACGATAGAAAACGGCAGTGCCTTTCTAACAGATCGCTAATCTTTATATATTTTTTACCTAACTTGAAGAAGTGGGGGGGGAGCCTTATTGTGCAACGCGTGAGCAAAAGCGCGCCGGGGTGTATTGATGTGGGTCCGGTGTATACGTGGATTTATTTTTTGTGGATCGTGTTGTTTGTGGGATCAAGACAAATAGGAGAATTGGGATGAAATTGATTCGTGGGGTATTGGGTGCGGCTGCGGCTGCGCTCTTGGTGTGCGGAGCTGCAAAGGCGGATGAAGTTTCCGATATGCGCCGTGCAATGGAAGAAATGAAGCAGGAAATGAACAGCAAGCTTCAGAATATGGAAGCCAAGTACGAAGCTGATCTGCGCGACCTGAAGGAATCGGCAGGCGGAGAAGGTCCGACAGAACTGGTCACCATGAAGAAATACAAAATGACCGTTGGCGGGACGTTGATCACCGAATACCGTTTCGAACACGGCGCAACTGACGCAAAGCAGAGCACCAAGGACAAGACAACAGCTGGCTGGGGTCTGAACAAAGCTGAAATGAAGTTCAAAATCAAGACCAGCGATACCACCACTGCTGTCTTGAAGCTTGACCTTGATGACACCGGCACCGACGGCGACCTGGTTGAAGAAGCTTACTATGACTGGAAGAAGCTGCTCGATGGTAATCTCGGTATCCGCGTTGGTAAGCACGAAATTGCTTACGGAAAACCGGATGCAAGCATCGGCGACAGTGATTCGGTTGTTCACGGTAAAGGTGGTAAGAGCCCGACCAGCGCTAATGGTCTGTTACTGAACGGGACAGGTATCCACAATATCGGTGAAATTGATAACACTGCTGGCTTGAACCTGAACTACAAGATCCGTGACATTGCTACGATTGACTTCACCACGTTCTCGAATACGCACGCTGCTTCGGCTGGTGAAAACAAGACCAATGGTGACTGCGGGTTCAACAGCTTCGCAACCCAGGTCAAGGTTTCCCCAATCGAACGTTTGGAACTCGTTGCCGGCTTCGTTCACCTCTACAACGATGGTGCCGATGCATATGACTTCCAGTCTGGTGGTTCCATGAGCGGTTACTACAACGCTGCTGACAACACCTACTTCAACAACCACCTGACCGACCATGCGATGGAAATGTCCTTGGGTGCAACGCTGAATGTGAACGATCGCATCGACCTGTTCACCCAGTACATGCACACCTGGAATGCTGCTTACATTGATGAAGCTACCGTTAATACCTTCAACTTCGGTGGTACCTACAAGGTCAACAAGAATCTGACCCTCGGTGCAATGTTCGATATGGAACGCGTCAACCCGGTTGGTTATAAGGTTACCCTGCTGTCTGATACCGACGCGAACACATCATACAACGCATATGTCGATCAGGAAAACTACTACCGTGCAAGCTTCACCGCTCAGTACGACTTCGACAACGGTATCTTCGTTGCCTTCGAATATGGCCACGAATGGTACGATGCTGAATTCGCCAGCACCGAAGCCTATATGGTTAACTCGAACGGCGGAACCGACACTTCCAATGGTTCAAAGGGTGCTCGTGAAGCTGACCGCTTCGTGCTGACAACAGGCGTCTCGTTCTGAGGAATCTCTAGTAGAACGCATTGCGACAACACGACGGGGTGGAATCTACTTTGTGTAGGTTCCACCTCTTTTTTCTTGCTGTCTGCGCATTTTCTGTATATCCTGTATCTTATTGGTGTAAAAAGGGATGATGCATGGCGTTTCTGGTAATGCAACGCGAGGGTCATACGCTTCAGTATGACCTGGCCAAAACTATCACGCTCGGGCGCGGAAGCCAGAGCGAGATACTAATCCCGTCGGCAAAAGCATCGCGTCAACATGCCCGCATTCTCGTGCAAAACGGGATTTATACCCTTCAAGATCTTGATTCCAGTAACGGCACGTATCTGAATGACGCACGAGTCCAGAGTCAGCTTTTGACTCATGGCGACATTATTCGAATCGGCAATGTGACGTTGACGTTTCTTGAACATATCAACGATCCGCTGCTGGGACGTCGCCTTGGACATTACCACATCCTGCAACAGATCGGCCAGGGGGGTATGGGCACGATCTATCGGGCCAATCAGGTCGGGCTCAATCGTGAAGTCGCGCTTAAGGTAATGAAAAAGGAGCTGGCCGAAACCCCCGGGTTTGTGGACGACTTTTTCCGGGAAGCGCGGCTGAGCGGAAACCTTGAACACCCGAACATGATCCACGTTTATGATGCAGACAAAGACGGCGGGTACTATTATCTGAGTATGGAATTTGTCCGCGGCGAAACCCTGAGCGACCGTCTCGACAGATTGGGACGGATTCCGCCGATGGAGTTGGCGCAAATCTGCGCAGCGGTGTGTGACGGACTTGCGTATGCGCACGGGCATCAGATTACGCACCAGGATATCAAACCGCAGAACATCATGATCACCGATACCGGCGTCATCAAGATTGCCGATCTTGGGTTGGCGAAGGTCATGCAGTATGGGGAAGACCAGTCTCCCGACCGCCCTGCAATGGGAACACCGCTGTATATTCCGCCGGAAGTGATCCGCAAGAGCCCGCCGGATTCGCGCAGTGATTTGTATTCACTGGCTGCGACAATGTATCATCTGCTGACGGGAGAGCCGCCGTATATGGCGGATAAAGTCCGCGAGATTGTCCGGATGCATCTGGAAGAGCCGGTTCCAGACCCGAGGGCGATTGTCGAGGAGATTCCCGAGGATCTATCAAAACTGGTCATGCAGGCGATGAGTAAGGACCCTGCAAGACGTCCGGCAACCGCAACGGACTTTGCCAGCCTGTTGCGTGAAATTTCAAATAAACCGCAACCGCAGGTAAATGCGCCTGAAGGGAAAGGTAAGGCCGCTTCTGTGCGCCGAAAAACGGCAGATACCGTCAAACGGGTGCATCAGGATACTGCGCGGACAAAAATCCAACCGCCAAAACCGAAAAGTATCGCATCGACTCTCGCGCTGGTTGGTTTGCTTGTGGTGGCAGCTGCAGCGCTTGTGTGGCTTCTCGTGATCCGGATTCTGCCCTCGGACGAGCAGAAGAGAAAGGCAGCAGCCCTTGAGCCGGAACCGACTGTGATTGAGCCTGCTCCGGTTGTTGAAGTTCCTGCGGTCGTGAAAGAAGCGCCGGAAGATCAGGAACTGGGCGCATGGAAAATATTGCGGCAGGAGATTCAGACATTGGTCGAGGCGGATTCCTTTGCCGAAGCGTCTGTGATTTTGGAGAATCGCCGTTCGGGATTCAAGTCTGCCTCCGTTCTGGCGCTGGTGAGTTCTGCAGAAAAGATGATCGAGTCCGCAAGGCAGAATCGGGCGCAGGATCTTTTGAATCAACTGCAACGCGGAAGTGAAAACGCGCAGAACTCGATGGCGATGCAACATGGTCTGATGGATATTCTTTCGCAATATTCAGACACTCCCGCAGCTGGCGTTGCTGAAACGCGACTGGTCGCAATCGCCAGCGGGCAAATGACCGACTATTTCGCTTTGTTGAACAAGATCCGTTCCGATCTGCAGAACATGCAGTGCCGTGGCGCGTTGGATAAGGCGTCACAGGCGCGCGAGTCGGCCAAAGGCTTGGTGGGAGCTGACGCGTATGAACAACTGTATGAACTGGTCGCGGCGGCGTGTGAGGCGAAGGCGAAGCTGGATGAAGTGCTTGATACCGGCGTGATTTGGCAGCCGAAAGGAAAGGCTGAGGGGACGCTGAAGCTTGTGACTACAGAGCAGGGACAACTCCTGCAATGGAGTGATGGCGGAGATCCTGAGACTGTGACGTGGCAGCAGCTTGCGCCTACACTTTGGTTGGATTGGGTGGTTACGCAGGAGAATGTTTCCGTACCGGCCTGTCTCGGTTTCAGCCTGCTGTCGATGGTACGGCAGGATATGGACAGCGCGGCTTTATGGCTTAAAGAATTGGATGATAGAAACGGGGGCATGACGGAGCTGGAGCTGCAGGCACTGATGCATGAGCGTCTGATCGTCGCGGAGGTTTCTGAACCAGCAGCGTGGAAGTTGAATCCGTCTGATCAATGGGTGATTGATGCCGAGACCAAACAAATTCTGGGACTCGATAGCGGAGCGCGTGCGCAGTGGCGTTCGGCGCTGTGGAAGGGTGACAATATCTGTCTCTCGTTTGCCGTGGATCAGGGGACTGTACGGATTCGGATGTCTCCGCAATGCCCGCTTGCGGTGGAGTGTTCGAAAAACGGAATTGTCCTTGTGCAGGCAGACGGCAGCCGTCAGAAGCTGGATACGGAAACGCCAATCAAGCTGATTCGCCTGTCGCTGATGGACATGAACCTTGAAATCGAAGCGGACAGCCAGCCCCTTGGCGCCGTAATGCTCAAGGAGCCGGTCAAGTGGATCTTGCCGGAGTTTGAGGTTGTGGCGGCACCGATGTCGCTGGACGGGCTGCTGATTATTGCCGGTCCCTGATGGATAATATTTGTATTCATATTGCGTATTGATTGTTGGGCATTTCGTATTATGATGTTGTGTGCCTCGTTTGGAAGGATGCGGCATGGCAGCGTTATGCAAAGATTGTGTCGGGATGTTTTTGAATGATCCGTGAATTTGCAGTCAACCTACTCAAACCGATTCCCTGTCTTCCGTGTGCGATATTGCATAAGTCCGGCAATCCGTTGTGGCTGGTCAAGGAGACGGTAACAGCGGAAGGGATTTCCTGCTTGCGGCAGAATGGCGTGGAGTCTGTGTTTTTTGTCAGTGCCGACGAGTCGCTAGCCGATGTCCGCCATCGCTTTTGTCATGACATTATTCCGGTTGACCAGCTTCATCCCGGTGAAACGCTTGCGAGTCCGATTCTCGATGCGGATGGCAAACTCCTGTTTGAGGCCAACCGTCCGATTCCGGAGAGCCTGCCACGGGCGCTTACACGCCGCGATGTCAAGACGGTCATGGTGCGCAAGACTGAAGAAGTGCTTGAAGAAAAGAAAGCGGAGACTCTCCGCAAGAGTTTGGAAGAAATCGCTCAAAAGGTCGATTCGGCTGCTTCTTCCGGTCTTTTGCGCGCCCTGAAGGAAGAAGATCTTCCTGAGAATACGGTTGAAGCTGTCCGCAAAAAATCCCGGAAAACACTGATGACTGCTCTGGAAACAGAAGGGCAGGCATTTATGGATTTTCTGGACACGCCGACTGATAAGACGCTTCCTGTGACAGAAGAGGTTAAGGAATTTTGTCACGATATGATTGCCCAGAGCCTTGAGCATATTCAGTATCTGTTTGACCAGGTGCAGAGAAACAGGCGGATCATTGAAGTCAATCTCGCCGAAAAAACGATCCAGAACATTATGTCGGGGCTGATCCGCAACCGCGATTTGCTGATGTTTACATCTACCGATCACGGTCAGTATGAGTATCTGGTTTCGCATGCGCTTGCGACGGCGGTGATCGCCAGTAATATCAGCATCAATCTCGGCTTTGACGCCAAGCAGGTGCGGGTGATTGTCTATGGCGGGATGCTTGCTGATATCGGGATGTTACGCGTGCCGGAGTCGATCCGGAATAAAAAAGAACCGCTGACTTCGGCGGAGTACGCGGAGATCCGGCGCCATCCTGGATACGGGATGGATATGCTTGAGCACGTGGCCAACCTTCCGGAAGAGGTCAAGTATATCGTTTATCAGACACACGAGCGCGTTGACGGTTCCGGTTATCCGCATGGAAAAAAAGGCGTGGTGATCCATCCGTATGCGCAGATTGTCAGCATCGCGGATATGTACTCCTCGATTATCACGCCGCGTCCGTTCCGCGATGCGGAGTCGCCGTACAAGGGGATGGAGAAGCTGGTGCTGATGTGCGGCAAGCGCCAGATTAATGCCGAATACATTCGCGGGTTTCTGAAGTGTAACTCGATGTTTCCGGTGGGGTCATTTCTGCAGCTTTCCGATGGGCGTGTGGCGCGGGTTGTGGCGCCAAGTGAGTCCGACTACATGCGGCCGATTGTTTCGGTTCTCAGTGATGCCCAAGGCAGTCCTGTTGAAGAGTATGAGCGTCTCATGCTCGACCAGCATTCGGAAGTTCACATTATTTCGTCTCTGGAGCGTTCACAGCTGCCGTTTAATGCTGACATGGCGATCGGTTTCTGATAGAATTTTCCAAGCGATGTGGCTTTTGTCAGCGGATTCAAAAGCGGTTTTCGTAGAGTTGTCTTCCCCGTGTGGGGCTGACCGGTTTGTGGCAGGAGGGCAAGGGTATGGGATTGCAAGGTGCCCGGATTCTGATTGCAGACGATGAATCGACGATTACCGATATCCTGACGCAGGTTTTCAGCCACAAAGGGGCGGAGATCTTTGTCGCGCATAACGGTAAAGATGCGTTCCATCTTGCGATGCTGAACGATCCTCATTGCGTGCTGATGGATTTGCGCATGCCGGGAATGAACGGTTTCGAGTCGATCACAAGTCTGCGGATGGTGATGAAAACGCAGCCGATTCTGGTGGTTTCCGCGTATACTGATCCGGAAAATGTCCGCAAGGCCAAAGCGGCTGGAGCTGACGCTGTTGTGGGTAAGCCGTTTAATACGAACGAACTCGTCCGTATGGTTGAGAGCCTGCTTGATCCGGCGTCTTCTCAATCAGACAGCTGATTTTATCTCTTCTCTTTTCTCGATGACAATATTCTCTCAGACCTTTTCTGCAGTATCTATGTCAGCACGCCGTTAGGAAGGTTACCTTACCGCATTTTTACCTATTATGTAACAGGGCGGATGGGCTTTGCGTCTTCTGACATTTCATGTTCAGGAACGCAATTCCTTTTATTCACGCTTTGCCCGAACAGGAATGATTGTCTTTATGGTTTATTGACGTCATGATCGGGAACGTCAACCTTAGCCAGATGATTACGGTTTCTCTTCGTTGAAGGGGCGTGCCGGAAGACCAGCGCCGTTTTGAA
>QKHZ01000071.1 GCA_003249795.1 bacterium
ATGATTTTCGTGAGCGCATCGGGTTCCGGACGGTTGAGGCAAAAGACAGGAAAATCTGTGTTAATGGCAAACCTGTGAAGTTACTGGGCTACTGTCGGCATGAAGCGCATCCGCAATCGGGGCCGGTTGTTTCTGTCGGGCAGATGATGCAGGACTTGCAGCTGCTACGGGATCTGGGTTGTAACTTTATCCGAGGCTCGCACTATCCGCAGGATCCTGATTTTCTGGATTTGTGCGACGAGATGGGATTTTATATCTGGGAAGAAACGATCGGCTGGGGCAATGATGAAACGCAGTTCGCGCACGACGGGTTTAAGCGTGACCAACTGTGGCAGACCGAGTTGATGGTGGAGAAAAGCTATCACCACCCGTCAGTGATCATGTGGGGATTTTTGAACGAAGGGCTCAGTAAGGACGAGTCGGCTGTACCACTTTACCGTGATATTGCTGCGTGTTTGCGTAGTGAAGATCAGACGAGGCTTGTGACCTACGCGACAATGTTTGCGTTCAAGGATCTCTGTTATGACTTTGCCGATGTGATCAGTGTGAATGCGTATCCGGGGTGGTATCCCAAGGATAACGAAACCTATCGTCCTCTGGATGAGATCAATCCGCTTATTGATGAGCTGTTCGCGCACTTTGAAAAATGCGGGCAGGCAGGAAAGCCGTTTATTCTCAGCGAAATCGGAGCCGGAGCGATTTACGGATGGCGGGACCCTCTTCACGCGCACTGGTCGGAGGAGTATCAGGCTGATTATCTGGACGTCGTATGCAAGCGTGTTCAGGAAGATCCGAAGATCAGCGGCGTGGCGCTTTGGCAGTTCTGTGACTGCCGTACGTATTCAACAGGCCGCGCGCTGGGGCGTCCCCGTGCTTTCAATAACAAAGGGACGTTTGATGAATACCGCAGGCCGAAGATGGCGGCGGCTGTCGTGAAGCAGCATTTTTCAAAATAGACGTATCAGTTCGGCTGTTTCTGGCGCTTTCGCTTTTTGCGTTTGGGAAGATGGCCGCATCTGCGCAGTCGCGCCCTCGACGATGACAGCATCGACTTGCGCCGATGCCTTTACATCGCCTTCGGGCTGCTCCTGTGCATCTGCTGGGGTTGCTTATTTTTCGAGGGGTTTCAGGCCCAGCGCATTGCGGATAACGTCGGTCCAGATCTTGTATCCGTTCAGATTCATGTGGAGGTTGTCACCGCCAAAGATTTCTTTTTTCGGGGTGCCGTCTTCACCGAGCATTGGTGTTGCGATATCGATATAGTGAACCTTGTCGCTTTTCTCGGTGATTTCTTTCAGGCCGACACGGGCTTTTTCATATGTTTCGCGCTTGTCCCAGCGGCTGATACTGGGTTTGGGTGACAGGAAAAAGATATTCGTTTCCGGTTCTGATGCGTGGATATAGTCGATGAAATCCTGACAGTTTTTCAGGAAGGGTTCGACTTTGGACAGGTCGGTTGTGTTCAGGTCGTTATCGCCCTCGTAGACGACAATATTCGCGGCTTTGTACCGGGCAAAAAAGTTTTTGAACTGCATGACGTTGGCCATGGTCGAGCCGCCGAATCCGCGGTGGATAATATTCAGCGGTGCCATGTCTTTTTTGACATCGCGCCACATTCGCATGCTGGAGCTGCCGACAAAAAGCCACGAGTCTTTTGCGGGAATCTGTCCCATATCTTCCAGTGCCCACTTGACAAAATCGCCGATGTATCCACTTTTGGTCTGCTCCGGCGTAAACCGGAATCCCTGGTCTTCCTGATCAGAATAAACCAGTATTTCCTTGTCTTTAAGATCTTCTGCAGCAATTGTATGTGTGCAGAATTGCGATACGGCGACAATCAGTGCGCAGATCGAGATCCCCCACTTTTTCATTCTTCTTCTCCTGTTTTTATGGTACTCATGATTCGAGTTCGCGTAAATTTTAAGTATGTAAACTTAATGTATAATGAATTGAAGTCAAGGGGTATTCTGTAATTTTGTATACTGTATGTGTGCTGCGTTTTAATCGCGGCGTTTGGGTTTGCCGATTCTGTTCGGCCTATTCTGTCTGTGGTGCGGGGGCTTTGCATTGTTTTGTGCGGTGCCCATGAGGATTCCGTGTTGGCGGAGCCGTTCGGCGTCAGTTCGGGCGACGTGGATTGCATTGCCGTCTGTGTCTATGCCTGCATAAAACATGGCGGTGGCGACAGTTGCCGGGGTCGGGATAAAGCACTGCACCTGCTGCGGTTGCCATCCCCGAGCCCGGAGCCACTCGGCCAGTCTTTTCATCTCCGAATCCGTGCAGCCGGGAAACGCGCTCATCAGGTACGGGATCACATATTGGCGCTTGCCTGCCTGTTGCGAAGCCTGTTCAAACAGATGCAGATATTTTTCAAAGACATGGATCTCAGGTTTTCGCATCCGGCGCAGTGTTGCGCTTTCGCTGTGTTCGGGCGCGAGTTTGAGTTGCCCGCCGACAAACTCCTGTGCAAAAACAGCAGCGCAGTCGGTATCGAGTAAAGACAGGTCAAAGCGGACGCCGCTGGCGATGCGGACGTGTTTTACTTTCGGCGTATTTACTGCTTTGCGCAGAAGCGCGATATGCTTGCGCGCATCAACCTGAAAATGAGGGCAGGGCGTTGGCGCAAGGCAGCTTGTTCGGTTGCAGGTTGCTTTGTTTTTGCAGAAAGCGCCCCACATGTTTGCAGACGGCCCGCCGATATCGGTGAGGGCACCGTCCCAGTGCGGGTGGCGGGTCAGTTGTTGTAGCTCATGCAGGATTGACGCTTCGCTGCGCGAGGTGATTTTTCTGCCCTGATGCAGCGCCAGTGAGCAGAACGAACAGCCGCCGCCACAGCCGCGATGGCTTGTCAGGCTGAAGCGGATCATTGTGACTGCCGGGATTGGTTCTTTGTAGCGCGGGTGCGGTTGCTTTAAAAACGGTAGCGAATAGATTTTATCGATTTCTTCCGTCGTTAGTGGTTTTAACGGTGTGCTGACGACGACGCGACCGGCGGTGAATTGCACCGCGCCGCGCACTTCATGAACCTGTTTCTCCATTCCCGTCGCAAGCGCCAGCAGCTTTTTTTTATCCCGCTCAATCTCTTCGTGGGCAGGAAAACGCGCGGCGGATTCAAGCCACGGTGCCGATTCTTTCTGAAGTTGTGCCAGTTCGCTTTCTTTGGTCGCAAAACAGCAGCCGGATGCACGGCTCCATAGGGCTGCGGTCGGTGTTTTTCCTTCCGAAAGATTCTGCAGCAGTTTCGCGATATCCAAGACACCGTTTTCGGCCATGCCATACGTGATGGCGTCGGCCTTGCTGTCGAGGAGGATCGATTTGCGGAGCTTGTCCGTCCAGAAATCATAATGCGTTGCGCGCCGTAGCGACGCTTCGATTCCGCCTAAAATTACGGGCAAGCCGCTGAATGCCTGACGGACAAGGCCGGTGTAGACAAGACAGGCGCGGTTGGGGCGTGCACCGGACATCCCGCCGGGGGTGTAGGCGTCGTCACTGCGCTTTTTGCGGAAAGCTGTGTAGTGCGCCAGCATCGAGTCCAGCGCGCCGGCCGAAACGGAAGCAAAAAGTCGGGGCCGTCCCATGACGGTGATGTCGTCGACCGTGTCCCATCTGGGTTGTGCGACAATCCCGACGCGGAAACCGTTCGACTCAAGCCATCGTCCGATCAGCGCCGTGCCAAACGAAGGGTGGTCGACATAAGCGTCCCCGCTGACCAGCAGAACGTCTAGCTCATCCCATCCCCGTGCCTGCATCTCTTCGCGGCTCATCGGTAAAAACGGCATTTTTCTGCTCTTTTCATTTCAGGTTCAGATCACTTGCGAGACGATTTTGCGGCTGGCGTTTGTGTTTGCGCAGCAAGGGACTTTTTCGCCTGCATGCTTGGCTTGCCTAAACCCTATCCATTCCAATGGTTGAGGTCAACAGCAAGGTGGTAGAAAGTCAACTTTTTCCGGAAAAAGAACCTTGCAACATACGCCCTGTTCTGTGTACACTAAACAATGCTATCTTTTCGTTTCGTAATGGGTTAGGTGCTGGCCGCAGGTTGGCGCCGCTGCTGGCGGAAGAAGAGATGGCGATTTCCGGAGGGGCTCCGGTTTATTGTGTCGTCTTTGCCGGATGCATGTGCAGCGATGCGCAGGTGTCTGGGTGTTTGCATGATCCTGTGGGGGGACTGATGCGTTCATGAGTGCAGAACCGGAACTGCCTCCAGCCTCTGATGCACCAGCGCCGTCTTCGGGATCTTCCGGTGGTGGTATCGGTGCGATGATCTCGTCGATACTCAGCCGCCTTTGGGCGCTGCACCCGTTTATCCTGATGGGTGTCGCTTTGTCGATGGCTCTGACGGCATATCTGCTTTTACCACAAGAGGCGAAGGAGCCGGTGCCGCCGCTTTCGTCTTACTACCTTGGTGCGCTGAGCGACTTTGATAAATTACTATCTCCTGCTCTTCCGCTGACACAAGATGACTTGCGCGAGGCCAGCCAGTCGGCATATGTCCGGATGAGCGCAGCGTTCAAGCATCCGGATGAGGACATCCGCCTGAGGCCGGACTGGATCAATCCGCATCTGTTGTTGGCCGAGGCTGCACGCATTTATGCAGATTATGCTCCGGCAAGGCGCAAAGAACTGATCGAGCAGGCGGGGCGTGAGTATTCGCTTGCCATCGACTGGCTGGAACGGAATCAGGCCCACAGCACCGAGGACGCAACCCGCAGCCTTTTCTCGTATGACAACCGCTCGCTTCCTTCAGAAAAAGAGTTCGAGATCCGTGTGCGTCGTCAGGCAGATTACCTGCGGTTTTATCACGCCGTCATGTCGCTGCAGACGGGGGCCAGCAACCTCGCACGCGAAGAGTTGCAACGCCTGATCGACCGTTATCAACAGGAAGATCTGCAGCGGCAACGCAATGAGCTGCTGGGCCTTGGTCAGGATGTGCGCAGAGAGGCAACGTTTCTGCCAAAGAAATTCGAATTGACCGACGATGACCGCAACCGTTTTGATTATTATCTCGGTAAAATCTACGAAACGCTTGACCAGCCGGAAGAGGCCGAGCGTGAGTACCGCAAGTATCTGGTTGACGCATCTGCCAGTCAGGAGCGCTTTGACGCGCTGATGCGGCTTGGGACGATGTACGCAAAACGCGGCGATGAAACCGTCTCGAAAGGCGAGCAGAAAACGATTCCGCAGGCGGAAGCAAACCGGATGGCCACCAGCCTCTACCGTGCGGCGGCGGACAAGTATATCCAGATCGTTGATGATAGCGCGCCGGAAACAATCCTGCGGGAGGCATATTATCGCGGCGGTCTGGCGCTGTTGTCGATTACGCGGCTGATTACGGTCGGCCGGGATACGTGGTGGGATTTTTCGGGTCGTGTCGGACAGGGGATGCTTGACCAGTTGGAGCAGATTTCCGGTCAGCAGGTTCCGGAGCGCACGCGGCTGCTTCCGGGGATTCTTGGGAAGTTCCTGCTCGACGGCGCACTGACGCCGGATCCGGGACTCGTCTCCGGTGGCGCGTTCAGCGGGGTCGCGCTGGACTTGGCCTCACGCCCGCGCCGGACGCTGATGGCTGAGCGCGACGCGCTGCTTTCACGTGCGCGGACACTGTTCAGCGGTGCGCAGGCCGGTGGTGAATCGGAGCTGACAGGTGCAGCCGATGCGATGATCGCGCACACGTGGCTGGTGTCGGGGATGTATGACCGTGCGCGCAGTCATTTTCAACATACGCAGACAAACTATGCAGACGCGGCGATCCAGCTGAGCTGTCGGCTTGGGATTGCGGAAAGTTATTTGAAGGAAAATGAACTCGACCGCGCGCGGGTTCGTCTGATCGGCGGGGTCGAGAAAACGGAGAGCTCGCTGCTGAGCGAAGACGATATCCGCGACTGGCCAGCTTTGTGCCGACGTTTGCAGGAGGAGGGACAATCCAATCCTGACGGGCTGATTGGTCGGATCTGGAACGGTTTTTCCGAGCAAACCCGCAAGCTGGTCGACAAGACCTCGCGCACCGCGCGCATGAGTGAGAACGGCCACACGCTTGTGCTGAATGAACTGAACCGGATGCTATCAAGTCCACGGCTGTATGACTCTGACGAGCTGGCGGATCTGCACCTTCCCGAGCAGGCGCTGATTCTGATGCAACGTGACCGCCGTATTTTTTCCGAACTTGAAACGCTGTGGCTCAACCGTCTTGTTCTGGACACGCTCTTTGCGCGCGAGTTCGAGCCGACCGAATTGGGCGAGGTGATCGAGCCGCTTCCGCCGAAAGAAAAACTTCCGCATGACACGCTGTCGCTGGTGTCGGAAGACCGGATAGTCGCGCTTTTTCTGCAACTCTCGCGTGCCTACCAACAGGAGGCTGAGCTGTTGCGGAAAGACTCGGAGAGTATCGCACGCAGTCCTGAGCAGGCGATGGCAGTGCGCCGTGCGACAGAGTCAGCTTCGATTCTGAACGAGGTCTTGCTGGTCAATTATACGGTCAACCGTCCGGAAGTCTTGATGGAAACGGCCGGACTCTACAGCCGTTTGGCCGAGCTTGCGGCGCTTCCGTCAACGCAGGATACCGAACTTGCGCGTGAAATGACGGCGAAAGCTGCGGCCACATACAGCCGCGTGGCGCTTGAGGCTGCGAGTACTCCCCTTGAGGAAGAGTCGCTGCTCAAGGCCGGACAGGGATTTTATGCCGCCGAGATGTTTGAGCGTGCAGGCGAGTCGCTTGAGGCGTTCCGCATGCGGTATCCCACCGCCGACCGGATCGGTGAAGTGTGCAATTTGCTTGGCCGTTCCTATCGTAATCTCGGACAGCTGACAGATGCGGTTCGGGTGTATCTTGAAAACTCACAGCGCAAGACTCCGGATGGCAGAAAAAGTCTGTATTATCTCGGTGCTGTTTATCTGCAACTGGGCTCAAGCGGGATTGATCCGGAAGTGCTGGGGTATCCGGAAGACCCGCTGCCGCACGAAGAGAATGGGGTCTTGCGCATCAACTCCGCACTGCAGGCATTCAACCATGTGCGTCGGGTGCAGGGCATTGATCCGTCTTCACGTCCGTGGCGCTGGGCGACCTTTGATTTGGGAACAACGTGGTACCGGATTGCTGAGCGCGAGCGCAAGGGGCTTGATACGTCTGAAAATCCTGCCAACGCGGCAGAGAAGGAGCGCATTCTCGGGTTGTATGAAAATGCCGAAGCCGTATTGCGCGAAGCGCTTGAGCGGTATGTCTTGAAGACGGTGAAAGACGGTCAGGGGATTGATCCGGAACGTGAGCCGGAGGACTATGCCGAGGTGCAGCGGCAGCGGCTGGTGGCTGAATACTATCTTGGTCAGACGCTCCGGTATATGGGAGGTCTGGGTGACAGGGAAAAGGCGCGGGAGTCGCGGACGCGTTTTGCCGATATCATCGATTTGCGGCATTATCCCGAGACGATTTTCAGTGAGCAGATCACAGCGCACTCGTATCTGGTGCGCTCTGTTCTGGGGCAGACCGAGGGACCGGTTGTGGATATCCCGTACCTGCGCCAGATCAAGTGGAATACCTATTTCCTCTTAGGACAGAGTTATTTTAACGAAGGCGAAACCTTGCGGGATGCGGCTGACGCAAACGGCGCGCGTGACGCGTTCCGTGAAAGTTACCGCGTTTATCAGCAGGCGCTTGACCGGTTGCCCCCGCGGGATGCACCGGCGGTGTTGTACCAGATGGGCGAGTGCCTCATGGAGCTTGATCGTCGGGTGGATGCGGCGAATCTGTACCGGCTTGTGGTCAGCCGTTCCGAAAACCTGTTGCGTGAGGAAGAGACTTCCGGCGTTGTTCAAACCGGTGCGGCAGATCTTGGGCCATCGGCATGGACAAGTCTTGCAGAGGGGCGTTTGCGGGATATTGAGCAGTTGCGCCGTCCGTGATGGTGATGTTTCGGCGTACGAGTGAAAACCAAACGTTGCGGTTCAGGCGTATGGGGGAAAGGCATGGTTGACAGTCCGGATGACGTGGCGCGTGCGTTGCTTGCAAGCCTGAATGAACAGGTCGCCAGCTATGAGCGTGTGCGCGATCTGTCGGTTGAGCAGAACGACGCTATCAGCAAGGGGCAGACGGAAGGGTTGCTGCAGATCCTTGGCCGGAAGCAGGACATGATTGCCGCTATCGATACTGTCAGTCGGAAGGTGGATGTGTACCGCGCCAGCTACGAGCCGATGAGGGAGATGGTTTCATCGGCGCTGCGCGGACAACTGGAGCAGTCGCTTGAGATTCTCAAACATGTTCTCGGCCAGATCGTCGCGCTTGAGGATGAGGGACGCGCGCTTCTGGAAAATGAACAGAGCCACACGAACGAATCGGCGATGCAGTTGCAGCGTGGCAAGGCGATGAATAAAGCGTACGGTGCTGCCGCTCCGCGTCCGGGTTCCAAAATGGAAGACAGAAACGCCTGATTGCGAAGCTGTGAAAAAGCAAAAGGATACTGAGTTGACGCAAGAGCAAGAAACCCCAGCCGAAGAAAAACAGCCGGTACCAGCTGTAGTCAAGGCGACGGATCTGGAAGAACTGGCGCAGATTATTGCTGCGTTTGACCGTTCGACTGCAGCACTTCAGGCTTCGCATACGGCACTGCAGAACAAGGTCGAAGAACTGACCGGCGAACTATCGCGGAAAAATGAAGCGTTGTCCAATTCTTTGAAAGAAGTGAGTGCGCTGAAAAATTATCTGGCCAATATTCTTGAGAGTATTACTGACGGCGTTCTCGCGGTTGATCTTGAACAGCAGGTTGTCGCGCTGAATCACGCGGCGGTGGAGGTGATCCCCGCGCTTCGCGGATTCAAAATGGGTACGCGGATTGACGCGGCGCTGCCTGCTGAGTGCGCAGAGCTTGGTCGCTATCTGATTGAAGCGTTGCAGAAAAATGAGCGTGTCACGAATGTTGATGTTGTACTGAAAGCGCCGGAAGAAAAGTCGGCAACCGGCAGACAGACCTTGTCTGTTTCTGTGAGTCCGATTCGCAATGAGCAGGGCGCACTGCTTGGGGCGGTGCAGACGTTCCGCGATTTGACCGAGTTGAAAGAGCTCGAAGAGCGCGCGCGTCGCTCGGAGCGGCTTGCTGAACTTGGCGAGATGGCCGCAGGCGTTGCGCATGAGATCCGTAATCCCCTCGGCGGCATTGAACTGTACGCGTCGAGTCTTCAGCGGCGGGCGCAAGCCGGTAGCAAGGAGGAGGAAGTCTCGGGAAAAATTCTGGCGGCGGCGACAAACCTCAACCGCATCGTGACAGATATGCTGACCTTTACCCGCAGTCGCCAGTTGCAACTGCGCCCTGTTGCCATCGAGCGGGTGTGCCACATGGCGCTGGATCTGGCGGCAACCGTATTACAGCAGAAAAATATTCAGGTCGATCTGCGGTATGGGACAGAGAAAGAACCGGTTCAGCTTGATGCAGACCAGATCTGTCAGGCGTTTTTGAATGTGATTCTGAATGCCACGCAGGCGATGCCTGAGGGCGGAACACTGACCGTCTCGTCTCGGATTGAGCCGCACGCGGGCAGCCGCGGAGGTACGCTTGTGGTGTCGTTTGCTGATACAGGTCCCGGCATCCCCGACGAGATCCGCGATAAATTGTTCAACCCGTTTTTTACGACGAGGAAAGAGGGCACGGGGTTGGGACTGGCAATTGTTCATAAAATTGTGCAGGATCATGACGGCTCGCTGGTTGTTGAGCCAAATCAACCGAACGGTGCTGTCTTCCGTTTTTGCTTTCCGCTGGTTGCAAGTGCGGCGGGACGCTCTAATGCTTCCGGTGGCAAGCACGTTTAGGGTTATGATTGTTGACTGTATTGAATAAGTGATTCCTCGAGGGAGAACTGACGGATGCCGAAGGAAAAGATCGTTGTTGTTGACGATGACGAGTTCATGCGCGAGGGCTTGCTGGAGACGCTGGAGCGTCCGGAGTTTTCGCTGTTCGGGTTTGATAATGCCACTGACGGGATTGACGCGATCTCTGACGGATCGGCGACGCTTCTGATCACCGATATGCGAATGCCGGGGATGAGCGGGATGGAGCTGCTGGAGCAGGCACGGCGGCTTGATCCGAAGTTGCCGGTCGTGATGATGACCGCGTTTGCGACAATCGAAACCGCTGTGACTGCGATGAAGACCGGCGCGTTTGATTATATCATGAAACCGTTTGACGCAAACCAGATCGAGATGGTTGTGGAAAAAGCCCTGCGGCACCGTCGGCTTTTGGCGGAGAATGAGTACCTGAAGGGTGAGCTTGCGCGGAAGTTTTCTGTCAACGATTTTGTGGGCGGCGCTTCGTGCATGAAGTCGGTCTTTGAGCAGATCCGGCAGGTCGCCCCGAGTGGCGCGACTGTATTTATCCGAGGCGAATCCGGAACCGGCAAAGAACTGGTAGCACGCTCGATCCATGCGCAAAGTCCGCGGCGTGAGCGTCCGATGATTCGCGTCAATTGCGCTGCACTTTCTGCAGGTGTTTTGGAGAGCGAGTTGTTCGGCCATGAAAAAGGCGCGTTTACCGGTGCGGATAAACGACGGATCGGCCGTTTTGAAATGGCTGAAGGCGGAACGCTTTTTCTGGATGAGGTTTCTGAGATGGATCTGGCGCTTCAGGGCAAACTCCTGCGTGTGCTGCAGGAAAAAGAGTTCGAACGTGTCGGCTCCAGCGAAACGATCAGCGCGGATGTCCGGATTCTGGCAAGCTCGAACCGTGATCTTGAGGACGCAATTTCGGAAGGGACATTCCGTCAGGATCTGTTCTACCGATTGAATGTGGTCTCGGTCGATCTTCCGCCGCTGCGTGAGCGTAAAGACGATATTCCGGATCTCGTCAAACATTTCATCGAAAAATACAACCGCGAGGAAGGTACACACGTCCGGGCAATTACTGATGACGCTCTCGGTGTGTTGCGCACGTATGACTGGCCGGGTAATGTCCGTGAGTTGGAAAATATTATCGAGCGCGCGATTGTTCTGGGCACAGGCGAGTTGATCGACGTACCACAGATCACATCCGGCCTCTCACGCGGCGGCAAGGTTCCTGCAGGCGCTGTCGGTGGTTCGTCTTCCGGCCAGAGTTTTGAACCGGTACCGCTGGAGACTGTGGAGCGCGATCATATCATGAAGACGCTGGACTATTTCAACCATCACAGGCAGAATACGGCGCTGGCGCTTGGCATCAGCGAGCGGTCCCTGCGTGACCGCCTCAAACGCTGGTCGGCCGATGACCTCACCCCATAGCTTTCACGGAATTCATACAGCCGAATTCTCACGAACGCATGTAGATGTGTGTGATTCGGTATGTAGTTTATAATAATTATTTGTTGATATTTGTGGTGTAAGGGGTGATTCGTTTTATTACGGATTCGGTTGAAAAGGATGGTTTGACATTAACTCCATGATTGATAGTGTGGTGGATAGGGCAGAGTACGGGAAGGCGTCGGGCATCGCGGAGTGGTATAAGGGTGCGCGAGAGGTCGGAGTCTACCATTCTACTATTTACACTGACAGAGCTGCTTGCGGTGGTTCTGATTGTCCTGTTATTGTGTATGCTGGGACTGTCTGTCGCAGCAAGGGTGCAGGCTGATTCGTTAAAAATATCGTGCGCACAGAATCTCAAACAGGTTGGTGTTATTCTCTCTATGTATCAAATGGATTTTCGTTATTATCCTGCATCAACGCCATCGTCGTTTGGTGATTACACCGGCTGGTCTGATATCTATGCCTCGACGGATTTGTGGGGTACGTCTTTCCTACCACTGACGGGGGATATGACCTATGATCCCCGCATCCCGCGATTTCTGGCCAAGCTGAACGAGTCGGCTGGCCTTGACGGCTTGTGCTGCCCCGACATCGGTCTGACTGGCGGGTGGAAAGACCTCGGTCCGTATTATTATAACTGCACGCATCCGTGGGAATTCGATTTACTTTCATAATAAAAGGGGATAATATGGTTATCATACCTGAAAGGGGATAACCATGACTAAAGCCGTTATATATGCACGTGTATCATCAACATCCGAAGCAGACGACAAATCAACCAGTATCCCCAATCAGACAGCAAACTGCGAAGCATTAGCCGAAAGGATGGGATATGAGGTAGTCGGAACCTTTTATGACAAAAATCTGTCAGGTCGTGCCTATCCAACAGGAGCAGCAGAGGCAGAGACAGATATCCCAACTATTAACTATTTGGTAAATAAAAAACAATCCAAACAGACTAGAGACGGACTAGCAGAAGCGTTAGGCGTGTTGCGGCTGGGGAAGGCATCTGTATTGATTGTACGTGATATAACCCGCCTCTATCGACCTGTTGGCAACTCTACTTTCATGGTCTGGATACCAAACCAGCTATCAGCATACAATACGACCCTAATGACATGTGACGGTCAAACTATTCCACCAGCACAAGCAATGGCTTGGCTTATCCCTCACATGATTGGTATTGTCAATGACTCCGAAATAAAAAAACGTACTTTGTTCAGTAAAGAAAAAATCAATGAGTTGATTGATTCAGGACTTTGGATTAGTAAAGCCCCGTATGGATGGGTGCGAAAAAAGAAGCATACATACAAAGTTGATAAATCAGTTGCACCTATTATCAACAGGATATTTTCGGAAGTTGCAAAAGGTAAACCAATCATGGCGGTCTGTAAGGATTTAAATGAGGAAAAAATTCCTTCGCCGCAAGGGAAGCAATGGCGAAGACACAACATCATGAGGATGTTGGAAAGTAACGTGTATCAAGGTAAAATCAGAAACAGTAAAGAACGCTTGATAGATTGCACCAACTTACAACAGATTGTTCCGTTGGATGTGGCTAAAAAAGCTTATAAAATTCGAAAAGCTAACAAAACAGGTAAAAATTGGGAATGTAAAAACGAATATCTTTTAACGGGCATTCTATATTGTGGTAATTGTGGCAGAAAAATGTATGCAAACACAATGTCAGCAGGGGATGCAT
>QKHZ01000097.1 GCA_003249795.1 bacterium
ATCATTGCGATTGATTGACTGTAACCTGAAAAGTATTTTTCCCTGTAACATGCGCCAATAGCGATGTTTTTTGAGTCTTCAGAACGTTCAAGTGCATGTTGAATCTGTCTTGGTTTGCCTATTAATTTCCGGCTAACCTAGAGCATGCCGTCACGAGAACTTAAGCCAACAAAAAATACGACGTATCTGCACGGCAGCCAGATAGGACCGCATCCTTTTAGCATAGCGTGTTGCGATCCCTCGCCATTCCTAAACGTTCTCGACCAGATGGTCGCCTTATACTGATGATTGTCATACGTGCGCTGCTCCTTCCATTTTTTGCGCGGAGGAATGACCGCCTCCTCACCAGAAAGCTCTATTGATTCAACAAGCGTAAGCGTCTGGTGAAACGCAGGGGTATGAAAAAGCCCCGCCGGATGTGGCGGGGCTGGGATTGATCGTTAATCCGGGTGTAGAGATCAGGGAGCTACAGATGCGGGAACTCGCTGCGATGAGCCCGCCTGCACATGAGACTTCTTCCACTCGTCTGGAAAAACTGCTCCAGTTCACTCAGCCGCGTCTCCCCAATCCGGCCGATCACGTCCTGCATATACGCATACAGGTTCAGCCCGTGCAGCTTCGCCGTGTAGGTCACGCTCGTCAGCACCGCCCACGTTTCGCCTCCCTTTTCACTGCCCACAAACTGCCAGTTCTTCCTTCCCGCCGCCGCGTGACGCATCGCGCGCTCCGCGATATTATTATCGATCGACAGCTTCCCGTCACGGACATATGTGTTTAGCGCCGACCAGTTCGACTTCACATACGAGATTGCTTCACCCACTGGACTCTTCGGCAGGATTGTTCCTGACTGCTTCTCCAGCCATGTCCCGATCTGATCCAGAATCCCTATTGCATACGCTTGCCGCACCTCATGGCGCTTCTTCACGTACAACTGACGACGAGTCGTTTCCGGCAATGATACATCCAGACCGTCACGGTACGCGTCCGCCACCCGCTCCACCTCGTAGAGCCGTCTGATCCATGCCAGCGCCGCCAGAGCGGCTTGCGGCTGTATCCGTTTTGCGTCGTGGAATTTTCTCCGCGCATGCGCCCAGCAGGCGACCTCGGTCACACTCTTGCCCGCACAGATCCGGTCGTATCCGGCATAAGCGTCAGCCTGCAGATATCCGCAAAAGTCTCCGAGAAATTTCTCCGGCCCGTCACGGCCCCGCGTCAGCGTGAAATCGAAAACCGCGATCTTCTGCTCCGGAGCGATGTACGCCCAGGCGCGCCCCTTGCGGGTTTGCTTGCCCAGAAGCACCGTCACCCGCGTGTCGTCGGTATGGATCACGCCAGACTCCAGCACTACCGAGCGCATCCACTGGTGAAACGGAGACAGCAGCGTCGCCACCTGACGCATCCAGTCGCACTGCGTCGAGCGCGGGATATGCACACCGTGGAGCGACAGGATGTCTTCCTGGCGGTTCAGCGGAAGATGGTCGCCGTACTTCGAGACTGCGTCTGCGCCAGAAGCCCCGCAGCCGCAAGCCCCTTGTCGATCGGCGAGCCCGGTTTCGGGGCGGTCGTGACTTCATGCTTCTTCGGACACGCATACACAGGGCGCACGGTCTGCTTCACAAACAGCGAAGCCGGGACATACTCCAGTTGCTCGCTGATCTCCTCGCGGATGCGTACCTTCGGCGTGTCGCACACAGAGCAGGTTTTCTCTTCCTCCGGCACGTCTACTTCCTCGCGCACTCTCGGCAGATGAGCGGGCAGCTCCTGTCGGCCGTGCCCTTTCTTCTCCGGCTTCCGGCGCTCGTAGCTGATCGCCTCGGTCACGGTCGGCACGTCTCCCGAATCCCGTATCGCAGCCAGCACGGGCGCCATAGCTTCTTTGGAGAAAAGCCCGTTCTCCCAATCAAGCGTCTCGGATTTTCTGCCGTAACGACGTCACAGTTCCATCTCTAGACGGTGCTGCAGCTGCTCGTTAAGAAGCTGCTCTTTACGATATGCATCCATGAGTTGCTTCAGCATTTGCTTGAGCGTGTCAGGATCATCAGGAAGCTCGGCCGGATCAATGGGACAGGATGGTTGAGTGGTGGAAGACGCAGGCGTTGTGCTCATGCAGATGAATGGCAAACCGATGAAAGAATCCTTTGAAATAAACGGTATTTTCGAGAAAGATTTCTCATGATAAAAAAATCACACCGGGAGGCGGTAGCGCTTGCGGCGACGGGCTGAAGATAGGTCGATTCCCGAGAGTAACGCCCACAGCTCCTCGGATGAAATCGTCAGCGAATCACCGGCACCCGACGGGAAACGGAACGTCCCTTCCTCCAGGCGCTTGGCATAAACCACATACCCGTCGGTGTCCCGGAAGAGGATCTTCACCCGGTCATGACGCCGGTTTCCGAAAACGAAAAGATGTCCCGAACACGGATCACTGCGGCAGACGGATTCAGCGAGTGCCGCCAGCCCGACGAAGCTGCGTCGCATGTCCGTCGGATGCAGGCAGACTAAGACCCGCACCGAAGACGGCAGGATCTCCCTGAGCAGTGTCAAAACGTCGTGCAGCAGATTCCGGTCACAACCGGAGCTCACACGCAGGGAAAACCTCCCGCACCGCACATGCAGGCTGGAGTCAGATATGATTGCCGCCAGCTTGGGGCACGCCAGCCGACAAACTTCTGAGATCTATACGCACCATGATCCTCAGATGGCATTGGAGGCAGGCAAGCTGATACGTCCAAGGATCGCTGAGATGTTGAAGATGCCAGAGGCGAGTTAGGTTGTTTGGCACGCGCGTGGGTGGGGGGAGATATTTTCCCCCACCTTACCAAAGAGTTACTGGTTTTTGCAGGACAACTGATTTTTTTTATCGCATGGATACGATAAAATAGGTGCATCTGATAACATTTGAATGCACACCATGACATGTGGTTGCATGCGTAAAAAGGCTCAGGATGAATGCTGTAAGTCGTTGCGGGACAAAGAAAAAGGCCTAACCTTTTATAGGTTAAGCCCTTGGGATTCTGGTACCCGCTCACAGATTCGAACTGTGGACCTACTGATTAAGAGTCAGTTGCTCTACCAACTGAGCTAAGCGGGCGCAAGACTGAATATCTTATGAAGATTTGGTCTTCTGTCAAGTCTCTTTTTGCGAAAATAACCGAGATTTCCTGCCTTTTAAAGCGTTGCATAAAAGCAGTTTGGATGTTCTAGATGAAATTAAAGATTATCGGTCATTTGCCTGTAGGATTTGGTTTTCTTTGCCGATAAGATTTAAGAATACATGTGGGTGTACTAAAATGTCTTTGTGCAGGAGTCTGCTGTGAAACCTCTTTGCCGGTTATTCTCGGGGCTATTTCTAGCTTCAGTCGTATGGTGTGGTGGCGGCTGTATTCCACTGGATGGGCAGACAACTGCACATACGCCAACAATTTTGAGTGATCCGAATATTGCTGCGTA
>QKHZ01000061.1 GCA_003249795.1 bacterium
TGGTGGTTGCTGTTGTTTCTGGCGTTGCTGCCATCGGTTTTAAAAAATCCCAAAACACTGAAAGTGCTCTTTTCTGTTCATTGGAAAAACATTGCCGCGTTTGGAGTGTTTTTTCTGGTGACGTCTGCCTATATTTTTACTGCGTTGGCCAGTGTTGAGGGGATGACATATACCGTTGCCGGCCGCGATCCAGACAGTATTCGTGTACCGCTGAAAGTTTTTCTGGACTATGGGGCAATCTACAATCCGGTTGATTATCTGCGCGGGATGATTTCCGGCTGCACGGTATCCTCGTTTGTTCTTTATATGGCAGATTGGACGATCTATATCGGCCTTGTGCCGCTGCTGTTTTGCCTCGGGGCTGCAGTTCATGTGAGGAACCGGAAAGTCAATGGCTTGTGGTTGGCGATTATCGGGCTTGTCCTGTTGTCCTGCGGCGGGGTGATCAGTGTTATCTTGTATTGTTTTCCGGGAATGTGGCTCTTTCGGTATATCGGACAGCTGTGGCAGTTTGTCCGGATTCTGCTTCTGTTTGTTCTTGGGTGGGGCTTTGAGTATTATCGTGAAAACCTGAAGCCGCGTCATTTAGTCTGGGCGGTTCTGCTGTTGCTTCTGGCGGTAGACCTGTCGACAACACCGCTGCTGGGCAAGGCTCTTGCTACGTCTGTTTGGAGAACCTTGTTTATCCCAAGTCCTGATTTCTCCCATCAGTTTTTTCAGATTCCTCTGTATTGCTACCGGACGATGGCATCGGTTGTCGTGATGCTGGTCGGGATCGGCTTACTCAGCCGTTTCGGGCAGAAAGCACTGCATCTAAAAAAAGAATCGTCTCTCCGGATTTTTGTCGTATTGATCATTCTATTGGTGTTTGCCGATATGGTCAGCCAGCGCATCATTCTTTACCGGTATAAGCTCGCCAGTGCAGAGAAAACATGGATCGGGGATACGACAAGAACTCCTCTCTCACCGATTGCGTATCAGCCTCGGCGCTATGACGTGTCGGAGCCGGGGTTGAACCCTCAGGTCGCAAATGCAGTGAAGTTTGCTTTCGGTTATTCCTCTCTGAACAACGCAACCTGTTTTGACTGTTGGGGACCGCAGCTTCGCACGAATATGGCGCAGCACGATACGAAATATTTACTTGATGCTCTGAGTCCCGATTTCAACGATCTGAACAATCCTGCAAATGACCGGTCTCGTCTGATTCTGGCGCAGTCGGTCGAGAAGCTCCGGTTTGTCAGTTATGCCGTTTATTGCCCTACGGTTGAGCAGGCGCGGAAGGCTGTGCTTGAACTGCCTCTCAGCAAGTTGGCTGATACTGTGGTTCTGATCGGGGAGGATCCAAGTGATCTAAAGTCTCATCCAAGCGCAGAGAAAGCGTCATGTGATATTGATGTGGTGTCATTTTCGGCAAATCACGCTGTCTTTGATGTCGATATCCGTGCGCAGGTTCCGGGCTGGCTTTTGTATGCCGACAGCTTCGATACCGGATGGCGTGCGACGGTTGATGGCAAACCTGTGAGGGTTGAACAGGCGAATTCCGCGTTCAAGGCGGTTGAGATAACGCCGGGAAAACATCGGGTTGAGTTTGTCTATGATGGCGGCTGGAGAACGCTGGCGTTCAATTGGGCGGTTGTTCTCAGGCTGCTTGCCGGTCTCTGTTTTATCGGGTTATTTGGTGTGGTTCTCTATCGTGGACGTCTTACGGTATGACGTGATTTTTCCAGCAATTGCGTCTTCTCATCCGTGTTTGATTTTTGGCGGCACGATTATCCTTTTGTTGAAAGTTTCTTCAGGTTATTATTTTCGACAGCTTATTCATGGGGCTTGGGATGATGAAAACCGTTTGCATTGCTGCGCCGGTGTATAATGAAGAGCAGAATATCCGGCCGTTTGTCGAGGAACTCTTACGGGAGATTGCTCCGCTTTCGTCTACGTATTCCTTTTCACTGCTGCTTGTGAATGACGGCAGTACCGATGCGACAGAAAGCATTCTGCAAGAACTTGCGCGTGAATATCCGGATTCGATTCAAATTGTGAATTTCAGTGCGAATTTTGGGCATGCGCCTGCATGTTTTGCCTGTATGGATACTGCGCAAACGGATGCGCTGATCCTGATGGACTCGGATTTACAGGACGATCCTTCCGCGATCAAGCTCTTTTTGCAGCAATGGCAGGAGGGGAGCAAGGTTGTGTACGCCGTGCGTACTCACCGGAAGGAGAACTCTCTGGCGAGACTGTTCTTCCGCGGGTTTTACCGGATTTTCAATATACTTTCCCGAACAAAGATCCCCTTGGATGCAGGCAATTTTTCGCTGATGGACCGGTGCGTTTACACAAAACTGCGCGAAACCCGCGAGAGCAATCCGTACATCCCAGGGATTCGCGCGATGCTCGGTTATCAGCAGACCGGTGTGCCGGTAGCCCGACGTCAGCGTCCAGACAAGATATCGCGTGTCGGGTATATGGGGCTGTTCCGGCTGGCGCTTAATGCGATCTTTTCCTTTTCATTTGTGCCGATGAAGATTTTTTATCTGTTCGGCCTTTTTTGCCTCATGATTGCCTGTTGTGTTGTGATGTATGCGGCTTGCCTGTGGCTTTCGGATAAACCGTCGATTCCTCTTTGGGTGTCGTATGTCGTTCCGATGACCTTTTTCGGCGGAATGAACCTGATCTGCCTCGGAATTGTTGGTGAGTACGTTGCGCGAGTTTTTGACGAGGTACGTCTGCGCAAACGCTATGTGATTCGTGACTGGATCGTTGAGGGCAAAATTCATTCCGAATAGATGTGTGAAAAATTTCGATGATTGCCTTTGTGCGTAGGAAAAAGGGGGAGCCAGTCTTCTCCTTTTTTTATTTGCCGCAGAGGTGAATTCGGTTGTTTTGGATAAAATGCGGGCTGTGATTCACGGGTGAATAAGCTCATATGCGTGAATTGTACACAAAAATGAATCAAAGCGACATTGCGGCGGAGGCGGTGTCGTGGTACATCATTAGAATACGCGTTGTTCTGCGGGGCTTGATTGTTCCGTTGTCGAAATATTTGATCAGGAGAGGTTGCATGCACCATTTACGTTTTCGCCAGATCCATATGGATTTTCATACGTCACCGCATATTGACGGCATCGGGGCTAAGTTTGACAAGAAGCAGTGGCAAGAGACTCTGAAAAAAGCGGCGGTCAATTCGGTTACGACCTTTGCAACCTGCCACCACGGGTGGTCATATTACACCACCAACGTCGGCCAGATGCACCCGCACCTGAAGTTCGACCTGCTGCGTGCGCAGTTTGATGCCAGCAAAGAGATCGACGTGAACGTGCCGATCTACCTGACAGCCGGCGTCAACAACATGTGTGCGCATGACCATCCCGAATGGCAGTATGTCGATGACCAGAACAAGCTCGCATGGCGTCCGAATATGCTGACGGCTGGTTTTGCGAAGATGTGTTTCAATTCTCCTTATCTTGATTTTCTCTGCGAACAGATTCGGGAAGTGACGATGCTGTATCCGGATTGCGACGGCATCTTCCTTGATATCATCAGTCAGGGGCCGTGCTGCTGCCAGTATTGCATGGACGGGATGCTCGCTGATGGGTATGAGCCGGATCGATTGGAAGACCGTGAAGCGTATGCGCGTAAGGTTCTGCTCAACTACTATAAAAAGACGACAGAGGCGGCAAAACATCAGGATGAGGCAATGCCGATTTTTCACAACTCCGGCCATATCCAGCGGGGTGAAACCGATATCCTGCAGTACTTCAGCCATCTGGAACTGGAGTCACTTCCGACTGGCGGCTGGGGGTATGACCATTTTCCGATGTCGGCAAAGTATGTGCAGAAACTTCCGCACGACTTCCTCGGTATGACCGGAAAGTTCCACACCACATGGGGAGAGTTCGGCGGCTTCAAACATATCAATGCGCTTCGCTATGAATGTGCGGCGATGCTGGCGTATGGTTCCAAATGTTCGATCGGCGACCAGTTGCATCCATGCGGGAAGATCGACGAAAGCACGTATGAACTCGTCGGCGCAGCCTACCGTGAAGTCGCGGAAAAAGAAGCGTGGTGTGACAATGTCGAAAACGTTGCGGAAGTTGCTGTTCTATCCAGCGTCAGTGTACCGGGCGCGCATGACCGTGAAGACCCGGTCGATACCGGCGCCTGCCGGATGCTGCTGGAAGAGCATGTCGCGTTTGATCTGATTGACACAGAGATGACGCTTGAGCCATATAAGGTTGTTGTTCTTCCCGATGACTTCCGCATGACCGATGAGGTTGAGGCGAAGCTGAAGAAATATCTCGCTGGGGGCGGCAAGTTGCTGGCGATGGGCGGCAGCATTATCCGCGACGGTAAGCCTGTCTTTGATATCGGTGCCGAGTACGGCGGTGAGAGTGAGTTCTCGCCCGACTTTATCCTGCCGCAGGCTCAGTACCGTCCAGAGCATATGAGTACCCCGTTTGTCATGTATACCCGCAGCCACCGGATCAAGATCACCAGCGGCACTTCGCTTGGTGATGTGTATGATCCGTATTTCAACCGCTCTTACAAACATTTCTGCTCGCACCAGCACACACCGTACCGCATGGAGCCCTCCGGCTATGCCTGCGGGGTAGTTAACGGGAATGTGACATATCTGGCGCATCCGTTGTGCCTGCTTTACCGCGGATTCGGTGCGACCAATTACCGTTATTATTTCGGCCGCGTTCTGAATGAGATGCTGGCTGGCAAGCCGATGGTCGAGACGAACATGCCGTCGACCGCGCGGGTTGCGGTGCAGGATCAGGCCGGTGAGTCGCGCTATGTTTTACACCTGCTTTATGCCAATACAATCAGCCGTGGCGGTGCGATGAACCTGTCGGGCGGTAACCTCGCCACTTCCGGCCGGAGCATTGAGGTGATTGAAGACTTACTGCCGTTAAATGACGTTTCTGTAACGCTGCGTTTGCCAAAGTCTGTCAAGTCCGCGAAGCTGGTGCCGCAGGGAACAGAGATCGAACTCGGAAAAGCCGGCGGGGCTATTACCGTCAAGGTCGACTCGTTCACGTGTCACCAGATGGTTGAACTGGCCTATTGACACCGGGCCTGCAGCGTTTCGTTGTTTTCGTATTCATGACAGCCGTGCCGGATTTCCGGTGCGGCTGTTTCAATATTGAATGAGGAAAAAAGATTGATATCATTTGCTTGTGTCTTAACATTTCGTGTGATGATCTATTTTCTATCTTAAAAAAAGAGGGCAGATGCTGTCCTATTGAAAGAAGAATACTGCGAATGCCAAATCCGAACGGGAAAACCGCTGATGCTGAGCCTGAATGCGAACGGTGCCCGATCCTCGCGTTTTTGACGTTCGGGTGTGTGTTGTCATTTCTGGCGACGTTAGGGCTTCTGTACTTTTCAATGCATCAGGTGTCTCTCACGTTTGACCGTCCCGTTTTCGGTGCGGTTCGGGCTCATTATACTCCCGTCTCAGGCGCTCTTTTCGGAGCCAGGAATACATTCACTTTTGGTCGGCAGATGTTTGCTGTCATTGAGAACAGTGATCATCTTACCGTCAAGGTTCCCCGGCTCTGCCGCCGGGTTCGTTTTGCATTTCAGTTTGACTTGGCAGATGCGAATGTTGAGCGTATTGATATCGCTGGTCGCCTTTATACTGCTAACGCGTTGCAGTTGGTCGAGAATGCGGGTTATGGCCAACGGTTTTATCAAAAGAGCCCATATGGCGGCCAGGAGAATACGGACGGGCAAACGGTTCGGGTCTATGATTTGGCCGAAGATATCGGTCTCAGCCTGTGGTGGGTGCTTGTTTGCTGGGGGGCCTGCTTTGTGCTGGCAGGCGTGTATACGGCAGGGCTGATCAAGCGTGATGGAATTGGAACCTTTCTGAGCAGATATCAGCCGGTTGTTTGTGTGTTATCGATGGCGACCTCGTTTGCCTATATCTTAATCCGTTTTTCCGAGAGGCTGTCGTGTCCGCAATTTTGGGGCGAAGACGGCCAGATCTTTTATAAGCAGGCATACGACAGCGGATTATTGTCGCTGAGCTTTCCTCATGCAGGCTATCTGCATTCATATCAACGTGTGGTTGCGTTATTGTCGCAGGGCGTTGATATCCTGATTGCGCCCCAGTTTTTCAATGCCTTTGCCTTGCTTGCGCAACTGTGTTTTTATCTGGTTGTGTGGTGCCGGACAAACCGTCTCGGTATTTCCGGAAAAATTTTGATGACCCTAGCACCGTTTCTGATTCCGACTGGGGGCGATGTGCTTTTGAACCTAACAAACAGCATGTGGATTCTTTCGTTGGGGCTGGTACTCGTGATGCTTTCGAATACGCCGCGGACAACGGGGCAGTGGGGATTGCATCTTGTTTATATTCTGATTGCGGGTTTGACCGGTCCGTTTTCGATTATTTTTTCCCCGTTATTTCTCATCCGCTTCCTGCTGTTGCGCAAGGATCTGCCGAAGAAAGAGACTTGGCGGGTAGCGTGGTATCTTGTTATTGCATCGGTCAATTTTGCCGCGCTGACGTCAGGTGAAAGGTATTATCCTGAAGTTTGCCCGAATTTCTGGGAATGGATGGAGTTGTTTAAGAATCTGGCGTTACCTTATTTTCTGGGAGTGATTGACCATTTTCGGCATCCGGGCGGGGTTTGGACTCTGGTGTTATCGATCTTGCTGAGCGTGGCGCTGCTTCCGCTGTGTTTTCTCGGAACGACCAACCGCAGGGAGTTGCTGGACCGCGCGGTATTGGCGTGCTGCGGGCTTTCGATTCTGGCCAGCGCACTGTGGCAATGGCGTGACCGTCCGCATATTTTTTTACCGTATTTCGGATTCGACCGCTACTGCTTTGTTATTTACGGCTGCTTGTCGTGCCTGTTGATTTATGCGATTGTTGCCCGTGGTCAAAAGAAGTGGCAAACGATTTGTCAGGCAGCTGCGGCTGCGATTCTGCTCGCGTCCATGTTTTACAGTGTCATGAATTCCGGGCAGAAACTTCCGTGGAAAGACTATGGGTATCCTGCCCAAGTCGAGGAATTTCGAAAGACTGGACGACAGCATTTTACAAATCCGCCGGATTGGGAATACGATCTGGTGCGGCATTAGCTGGCTTTCGCTCTGTAGGCACGGGCAAGATAAACGGGAATCTGGCCGATGAGCATTGACGGATTTGGTCGGGGAATGTATTCTTGTCTACTGATCATGCAAAATGGTTTGCTGAAGCACAATCGCTCAGGTAGGTCTCTGGTGCAGATACAGGTGGAATGAACGAGTGACAGAATCCGATGATGATGATCTGACCCCGGAGTTTCTGAAGGGGTTGCCAGAACCGACGTGGCGGACACATGTGCTGACGTTTGTCTGCCTGTGTGCTCTGGTCGGAATGATCTATGCCGTCTGCTACATGCTTGCCGGTTTTGGGCAGGAATTGCGCAAGTCGTTTCCCTTGCCCGTTGTTGTTGTCAAGGAAGATGAAAAATCCGCCAAAGATAAAAAACAGGCGCAGAAGAAACAACCTGTGAAAAAAGAATCGGAAAAGAAGCCAGCTTCCAAGCCACAGGCAACGAAGACGGCTGAGGCAAAACAGGAAACCGCCAAGTCTTCGGCAAGTCCGTCCGCAAAACCTGCAGAACCAAAGCAAAAACAAACTGGAGAGACGGACAAGTCTACCGACAAACCCGCTTCCGACGCAAAGGCTTCGGATCAATCGAAAACCAGTCTGTTTGATGCAGAACGCGACGGGGTGTTTTCGTGAGTGGATGTGTGTTGAAAATCCGTCGCGGAATCAGCTACGGGCAGGCGCTTGCGTGGCAACAGCAGACAGTTGCGGCGCTGAAGAAAAATCCGAATGAGCCGGAAGTGATCTGGATGGTTGAACACACGCCGGTGATCACCCTCGGTGCTTCGGGTGACGGCCGGTATCTGTTAAGCTCGGAAGAGGATCTTGCGCGCGACGGGATCGAGTTTCACAAAGCCCGCCGCGGGGGGGACGTGACCTATCACGGGCCGGGGCAGTGGACGGTGTATCCGATTCTGCGGCTTGAGAATTTCTGCAAAGACTTGCACCGCTATATGCGCTTGTTGGAAGAGTGCGTGATCCGGTATTTGGCCGGACACGGCTTACAGGCCGGACGCGTGCCGGGAAAAACCGGCGTCTGGGTCGGTCATGACAAACTTGCGGCCGTTGGTGTTGCCGTCAGCCGGTGGATCAGTTTTCACGGGGTCGCGGTCAATATCCAGCCGGATCTGGCGCAGTTTACTCGGCACATTGTCCCGTGCGGGATCAGTGCGGACGAGGCGTCGGTCGGAAGTCTTGCCAAATCGACGGCAATCACCTACGATATGGAAAAAGAAGCCGCAGTTCTGGCGGCGAGTTTCAGTGAGGTACTGCAACGTGAAATCACGACCGAAAAGTGACTATAGCCCGAATGGTCTGCCGCGGTGGCTTGCTAAACGCATTCCATTGGGCGGGGCTGAGCCCGTGAATACTTGTCTTGACGACCTGCAACTCGGGACGGTTTGCTCGAGCGCGAAGTGCCCGAACAAAATGGAGTGCTTTTCAAAAGGGCGCGCGACATTCCTGTTGATGGGGCCAAACTGCACGCGCCACTGCGGGTTTTGCGCAGTCGGTCGGGAAAAGCCTGCGCCGCTGGATCCGACTGAACCGCAGCGTGTTGCTGATGCGGTCAAACGTTTGAGCCTGAAGCATGTGGTTATTACTTCGGTAACGCGTGACGATTTGCCCGATGGCGGAGCAGAGCATTTTGCCCGGACCGTTGAGGCGGTTCGACAGACGACGCCGGGAGTCTCGACCGAGATTCTTGTGCCTGATTTTAATGACAATCGCGATGCGTGGGCGGTAGCTGCCGACTGTCTGCCGGATGTGTTTAACCATAATCTCGAAACCGTGCCGCGTTTGTACAGCCGCGTGAGGCCCGAAGCAATTTATCAGCGCAGTCTGGATCTGCTCAAGTTTGCCAAAGACAGGCATCCGGCAATGCGGGTCAAGAGCGGGTTGATGGTCGGTCTTGGCGAGACGGTGGAAGAGATCCTGCAGGTTGGCCGCGATCTTGTCGCGCACGGGGTGGACATGCTGACTGTGGGGCAGTATCTCAGCCCGTCATCGTCGAAAAACCTGCCGGTGGAGTCGTTCATGCATCCGGATGAATTTGCTGAACTTGAAAAGAGTTTGAAGGCGTTGGGCTTCCGGTTTGTGGCCGCGTCGCCGTTTGTGCGCAGCAGTTATAATGCAGAAGAGGCGCTGGAGGCGACTGCTTCCGCGGCCCGTTCCGGAGAAACCGAATGAGTCGAAAAAAACGAGGCACGTTTCTGGTGCTCGAAGGGCCTGACGGCTGCGGCAAAAGCAGTATGCTTGCCGAGATCAAAGAACACTTGCGCGTGAAAAACAAAGAGGCTGTCTTTGTACGAGACCCGGGCGGCACCGTGATCGGCGGCAAAATCCGCCAGCTTCTGCTTGATCCGGAAAACGTGGCGATGTGCCCGACGACCGAACTGCTTCTGTATGCCGCAAGCCGCGCGCAGTTGGTGAACGAAGTTATCCGCCCCGCGCTGGAAGAGGGCAAGCTTGTCATCTCCGACCGGTTCTATCTGTCGACGCTGGTGTATCAGGGCGTTGAGTCCAGTCGCAAGCACGGCAGGCTTACTGAAGACCGGTTGCGTGAGATTGTCCGGATCGGTGTTGAGGATACTCCGCCGGATCATATCTTTCTGTTGGATGCACCGGCGGAAGTTGGTCTGGCGCGCGTCGGAAATGAGAAAGACCGGATGGAGCAGAAGGGACTGGTCTTTTTTGAAGAAGTCCGGCAGCGCTACCTCGGCTTTGCTGACGGGATGGGCGAAGAGAAGGTCAGCATCATCGACGCGGACCGCCCGATTCTCGAAGTGAAGCAGGATCTATTGGAGCGGCTGGATGCCTGGATTTGACGGGATACTCGGCCAGCCGGTCGCACTCGGATCAATCGAGTCCGAACTTGCGCGCGGGCGGCTCAACCACGCCTATCTTTTTGAAGGCCGTCAGGGAACAGGACGCCTGTCGCTTGCACGTGCGCTTGCGCGGATGTTGCTGTGCCAGACGACGACCGGCTGCGGGCAGTGTAAAGGCTGCAAAATGTTTGGCGGCGGCAGCCATCCTGACTATCTGGAAATCCCGCGCGAGGCGAATCTTCTCAAGCGCGGCGATTTTGTCGAAGGCGATGGTGATCGTCCTGACCATACGCCGATTCTCAACTTCATCTATCTGAAACCGGTAGAAGGCGGCAGGCGCGTGGTGGTGATTCCCGATTCTGAGCGAATGAATGAAGCGGCAGCGAATGCATTCTTAAAGACGCTGGAAGAGCCGCCGGAAGGGGTTCATATCCTGATGACGACCTCGGCGCGTGACCGGCTTCTTGGCACGATTGTCAGTCGTTGCCGCAGGCTCGGGGTGCAGCCGCTGGATGAGAAAACGATTGCGGCGGAGTTGTTGAGGCGCGGCGCGGTTGAGAGTCAGGATGACGCGTCAGCCTTGGCCCTTCTTGCGGAAGGCTCTCTTGGTCAGGCCTTGGCGTTCAGTCAGGGGCAAGCGCCGGAAGACTGGCAGTGGATGCGCGAGTCCTTGGGCAAACTCACCCCGGATGGTGCGCTGCAACTGGCAAAGGGAATGCTGCAGCGGGCGTCGGAAAAGGGCAGCTCTGCCGCCGAAAAACGGCAAGGGGCAAAGATCATGCTGGATCTGGCGGCTCTGGCACTGCGGCAGGCACTCCGGCGTGGCGGGCATCCGCTGAACATCGAACGGGCATTGCAGGCGCTGTGGGATGCGGGCGAGCAACTGGACGCGAATGTTCGCACCGAACTGGTGTTGCAGGCAGCGGCGCTGAATCTGGTCTCCTCCCTTCGTCGTCCGGATGTGCGAACTGAGTAAATTTTTCATAACTTATTTTTAAGTAACATATTATGTTGTTTGTTTGGCTCCGCGGATGATGTCAGGATCTGCGAACGCCAATGGTTTGACCGATAAGTAGTTCCAGTCATTTTCACAACTCACTTGCCCAACCGAGAAACGACCAATATTTTTGAAAGACATTTTGTGAAATTCCGCTATACTAGCGATCATCGCGTATTGTGCTGTCCGGCATTGTACGGCGGTGGTGTATTTGTGCGATTTTTAGCATCATGCGGTTAAGTGTCTTGATAAACAAAAGGATACAAGCGTCATGCTCAAGCGTTTCTGGCTGACCCACTTGCCTGCGCTGATCGGTCCATTGTTGATCTGGGGGTATCTGTATTACACCAGTCTTCACGGCAAGGTCGATCTGTGGCAGTCGCCCTTCTGGGAAGTCAACGTCATCGGCATTATCGCCGGCATGTCGTTTGGGTACCTGATCTGTCTGGTAAAATGGTCCCGTTTTCTCCAAAAGATGATGCGGGAGGCTCCGCCAGACTCGAGGGCGCCTGAATGACGGAGGAAAAGATGGCGAAGTATATTGTTCCCGTCCAGCACGGGATGATGATGGAAAGCGAAAAGTTCCTGTCGGAAGACGGTGACTACAGCGTTGGCGACGTGCTCATTATCCGCGGCGAGCGCGGGGTCGATTACGGCACGGTTGACGGCCCGGTTCAGGAAGTCGACCGCGATATCAAGGGGCTTGGCGAAGTCATGCGCCGGGCAAGTTCGGATGATATGCGTATCATCCAGCACATCCGCGAAGTGCGTGAGCCGGAAGAACTCGCATATTGCAAAGAGTGCATCCAGGAGCGGAAGCTTCCTATGAAGCTGGCCGGCCTTGAGCACCTCTTCGGCGGCGACAAGGTGATTTTTTATTTTCTCGCTGACGGGCGCGTCGATTTCCGCGAACTGGTCAAGGATCTTGCGCGGCGCTACCGGATGCGGATCGAAATGCGCCAGATCGGTGTGCGTGATGAAGCGCGGATGCTCTCGGACTACGAGCACTGCGGGCGTGAACTCTGCTGCCGGACGTTTTTGCGTAAACTTGATCCCGTAACGATGCGCATGGCCAAGATGCAGAAGACGACGCTTGATCCGAGCAAAATTTCCGGTCACTGCGGGCGTCTGATGTGCTGCCTGCGGTTTGAGGATGAGGTCTATACGCTCAACCGCAACGAACTGCCGAAAAAAGGCGAGGTGGTGGCTACCGAGCAGCATGAAGGCATCGTGATCTCGACCAATATTCTGACCCAATATATCGTCATCGGCAAACGCGACGGAACGACCGAAACGATCCATCTGTCTGAGGTGATAGACCGTAAAGGCCGCTCCCAGCAGAACCAGAGTTGTTGCAAAAGCTCCGACAAGCCTTGCAGAAATCAGCAGCGTGACAATCGGGGAAATCAGCAAAACCGGCAGGGGCAGAACGGCGAGTCACAGAACCGCAAAAATGAGTCGGCTCAAGAGAACTCGTCTGCATCGTCAGCAGAAAATCGCCAAGCCGGTTCTGAGCAGGCCGAGACGAAGACCCCGGAAAATAACGATCGAAAAAATGAAGCAGCCGGTTCATCGCAGGATGCGTCCGGTCAACAGGCTGATACGGATAACAGGCAATGAATGCGCGTGAACATCTCAGGCTGGTGCGTCAGTTGGCTGAGCGTGACGGCAGATACCGTCCGGAAGCGTTTCTGTTTGTTTCTGAAGCGGTCAGCCATACCCAGAACTGGGTCAGAAAAGGCGAGATCCGCAGGTCTGACGAAGATCCCGAACGTGGCAATGACGGCGAGTTTCACGTCAGCGGGCAGGAGCTTCTTGAAGGATTGCGGCGGCTGTCGAAACAGCGATGGGGAGAGCTTGCGCCGACGGTTCTGCGGCAGTGGGGCGTGTTCCGTTGCGAGGATTTCGGCCAGATCGTTTTCCTGATGGTTGAGGACGAAAACCTGCAGTGGAAAAAACGCGATTGCGATACGCTGGACGACTTCAGCGGCGGCTTTGATTTTGACACTGCGTTTCTGGAAGGTCCGGAGGACGACTGAACTCCGGCTGCATCGGATGAAAAACGATATCGGCCGTTACCTCTGTATGGCGAGGCCGTTATTCAGAAAAGGGAGTGGCAAGCGGCATGGTCTGGAACTTTTCATTTGTGATTCCTGGAAAGCTGGCCGGGCTTGCGCGTCCCGGTTCACAGGCAACGCTTGAAAGTGATTTGCGGGAGCTGAAGGCAAAAAATATCGGCGGGCTGGTTTCATTGACGCCGACTCCGCCGGATATCGAGACGATCTGCGATAAGGGGATAAAGCACCTGCATCTTCCAGTGATGGATTTTACGCCGCCGACGCTGCAGCAGATCGAAAGCTTTGTCCGGTTTGCCCAGGAAATTATCGATAGCGGTCACGCCGTTGGTGTTCACTGCGCCGCCGGTTACGGTCGAACGGGGACGATGCTGGCGTGCTATCTGGTCGCCATCGGCGAGTCCGCGGACGAGGCGATCGAGTCGGTACGCTGTATCCGCCCAGGGTCGATCGAGACCGACGAGCAGGAAAAATGCATTATGCTGTATGCCGATTACATCAGGCAGCGAGCGGAAGCTGAACGCTGAGGATTGGAGCCATCGTCCTGCAGGGGCGTGGTATCCGGCATGCGGTTGCAGTGATGACAATGCAATGGGAAATACGCGCATGTGCGCGAGCAGAGAGGAAACGGGGAACTTCATGGCCGAAGAAGAACACGACGCACTTGATTTCGCTACCCTTGCCATTGCCCACAAGATCCTGACCCACGACCAGATTGAGCGTGCGCAGGAAATTGTCGATAGCGGTGAACGCGGCCGGATTACCGTCGAACAGGTCTTGCTGGAAGACAAGCTGCTCACACAGGAAGAAGTTTGGGCGATCTATAAAGCGCAGGAGCGTCTGAGCCGTGATGCCAAAACAGTTGGCCGCAAGATCGGCGGCTATGAGATCCATGGCGTGTTGGGGCAGGGCGGTCTGGGGGTTGTTTACCGCGCACGGCAGCTCAGCATGGGGCGTTTTGTCGCTCTGAAAGTGCTGCACGAAAAGTGGGTCGGTGATGACGAGTTCCGCAAACGTTTCCTGGTTGAAGCGCGGCTTGTCGGACGCCTGAGCCATCCGAATCTGATTCAGGTTTTTGATGTCGGCCGGTATAAAACCACGCTCTATTATTCGATGGAGTTTATTGACGGTGAAACGGTCGAGACGCAGCTTGACCGCGACGGGCCGATGGATGTACTCGCCGCGTCGGACATCACGATCCAGATCGGTCGGGCGCTGCAGTATCTGGCCGGGAACAAGATTGTTCACCGTGACGTGAAACCCGGCAATATCATGATGACGCGTGCGGGTGTGGCAAAACTCGGTGACTTCGGATTTGTGAAGTCTTCGCTTGATGCGGTGTTGTCGCCTGAGGGCGAGGTGCTGGGCACTCCCGACTATATCTCGCCGGAAGCCGCACGCGGGGATACGAATCTGGATTATCGCAGTGATATGTATTCGCTGGGGGCGACGCTGTACCATATGCTGGCAGGCCGTCCGCCGTTCGGTGGCAGCGGCTCGTCGGTGATGGACGCGCATATTACAAAAGACGCGCCGGAGCTGGGCAGTATTAATCCCGATGTCCCTGAACGCGCCCGTCTGATCGTCGCCAAGCTGATGGCCAAAGATCCGCTTGAGCGGTACAACGATTATAAAGAGCTGTTTGAGGATCTTGATCTGCTACGCTCGGAAACCGGCCCCACTGCCGGTGTCGCAACAGCACCACGTCGCAAGCCTGACCGGCACCTGACAGCGATGATCGAGGAAAACCGGCAGATCCGTTCGAAGATGAAATTATTGGTCATTGGCAATATCATTTTTGCCGTGTTGGTGGTTGTGCTGCTGATTGTGCTACTGGCTCGGTAGGGTTTTTGAGCCGGTGGTTTGAGTCGTCGAATGATTTGAAATTCCGGTGGCTGCCGGATTGTATTGACAAATGTTTTCTGGGAGGAGAAAAAATGCGCTCGTTCTGCAAAATAGGTGTGCTGGTTCTCATGCTTGCCATGTCTTCGACGGCGTTTGCTGCGCAGGCCGGTGCGGGAAGAGATGAGCGTCCAGATGACCGGCTGGTTATTACAAAGCTGATGATCGAAACGCGTGATCCCTTTGTTGAAACGCGTGTCACGGCGATTCAGGATCTGGGCCGTCAGAGCAATGCGGATCTGGTCCGGGAGTTTGAAGTCTTCAGCAAGCTCAAGGAGATCGCCGAGTCGGACAAGCGTTTTCCCCGCGAACGGATCGAAGCACTTGGGGCAATGGCGCAGCTTCAGAAAAACGGCCTTGGCAGCCCGAATATCATCGATGACCTGCTGAAGCTGATCGAGATTGGCAAAACTTCCTATAATAGCAAAAAAGGTCGTACGCCGGTTCCTGTTCAGATCGCTGCGCTCCGGCTGATGGTGGTTCTGGCTAATGCCAAGAATACTGATGAACTGTTGCGGACGCGTACCTTTGATCAACTCAAGAACCTGTGGAAGGACAGTGATAAGCCCAGTTACAATACATCATCCTACCTGCGCGCTCAGATGATTGAAGCCATCAGCGGTTTTACGCAGGAAAAAGATACGAAAGGTCTTTTGCTGGATGCGTTGAAGGAAAAATCAAAGCTGATCCGTCTTGGTGCGCTCAGCGGCTTGCAGTTTTGGCTGGAAGTTCACACTAACGACAAAGACAAAGATATCGCAGAGGATGTGACAAAGCTTCTGCAGTTCATGTTCAAGAAGCCGGAAGAGGTCGAAACCCGTATCCAGTGCATTGAGGTGTTGGACGCGCTGGCGGCAAACGGCTACGAGTTCAGCAAAGGCAACTCGATGCTGCGCAAGGCGGTCGGCAGCCTGATGAATGAAGGAACCGATATCGAAGCGCGCGCGGCAGTCCGTTTTCTGCTGCGCACGGCGGCTGACGATTTCGATATCGTCGATGTGATTCTCGAAGCTGCACAAAACAAGGGATCGGTCAAACGTGATTTTGAAACCCTGCACGAATTCAGCAAGGCGCTGGTGGAAGTGATGAACCGCGTTGCGTATGACAGCGAATCGACGCAGAAGTCCAAGGCGAAAGCTGCCGCGCAGAAGGTGATCGACCACTTCTTTGCGATCCTCGTGCAGCGGGATGCGCCGATTGTGTTGAAGCAGAGTGCGCTGTTTGGTCTGGGTACGACGCCGACGGAGTTTGACCGAACCAATATAGTTGATGCCCTGATCAAGTTCCTTGAGGCGGTTGTGAATGCAGAAAAAGCACCGCGTTCATTGATTGATGAATGTGAAACCAGCTTGATGGCGCTGACCGGTGAAAGTGCCAAACGCGTCAAAATTGTTAATCCAGCTCTGCGCGGAACCGAAAGGTTTGATACGATGGCAGCGGAAAACCCTGAGTCCGTGATGATCGAAGTTCCGAATGTGGAAGCATGGAAGACGTGGTTTGAGAATAATAAGGAATGGCTGGCGGCTGGCAAAAACCCGCTGAACCGTGAGGGTATGTGACGTTGCATATGCGTAGTAATTTTGCGCTGTTGATTCTGGTGTTGTTCACTCTGCCCACCGGTTGCCGGTGGGCAGGTTCCTACACGGTAACCGAACAGACCTTTACTGATGCTGGCGAGGCTTATCTGAAAAAAGACTGGCTGGGGGCGTACACGCTGTTTCGGCGGTGCCGCCGCATGGATGTGCATAAAGAGGATGCCGAGTATCACGAAGCGTTGTGTCTGGTGGAGCTTGGGCGTTTTGAAAAGGCGCGCTCCCGTCTTCGTGAGTTGCGCGATGATGTCGACGGCAACCAGTGGTCGCAGCGGATTGATCTGGCGATGGCGCGTGCGCGAGAGGATAATCCCGACCGTGCTGAGCGGTTGTATCTGCAGATGCAGGATCATGCCGGTGGTGCGTACCGCGAGCAGGTGATGGCTGCATACGCTGGCTTTCGCGCGCGGATTGGCGACTCTGCGGGTGCTGGCGAAATCCGGCGGCGGCTTGCGCGGATGTATCCATCTACGTCGTTTCTGCCGGAAAAACCTTCCCGCTATGCGGTTCAGGCACCAGTGATGTACCGCTCGCGTGAGGAGGCTGACGGCGTGCGCTCCCGTGCGCTGAAGGCGGGGTTTGACAGCGTGGTCCTGACCTCGTGCGCTCCGGGAAGCTCTCCGCTGTATCTGGTGCAGTACGGCAGTTTTTATCAGCAGGATGGTGCAAAGAAACTGGTGTATGGCTTGCGTAAAAACGGGATTGAGGGTATCATCCGGTGACTTACGGTATTGGTTGACTGGCGCAGGTCGCCGGGATGTGTTTGATGTGTCCGGATTTCTTTTTCCGGTATGAAGATGAATTCAGGTAATGGCGAAGAAAACGATTGAGGCTGAGGCCTCTGCCAAAAAGACACCCATGATGATCCAGTTTGAAGAGGCCAAGTCCGAGCATCCGGACAAGATCCTCTTCTTTCGCATGGGCGATTTTTATGAGATGTTTTTTGAGGATGCGGTCAAGGCGTCGGAGCTTCTGGGGCTGACGCTGACCAGCCGCAACAAGGATGACAAAAATCCCGTTCCGATGGCAGGCGTCCCGCACCACCAGTGCGAACGTTATCTCAAGGAACTGATCAACCTCGGGCAGAAGGTCGCTATCTGTGACCAGCTTGAAGATCCTGCACAAGCCAAAGGCATTGTTAAACGCGGCATCACCCGTGTCGTAACTCCGGGGACGGTGCTGGATGACGCGTGTCTGCAATCGCATACCAATAACTTCCTGGTGGCTGTCTGTTTCAAGAAAGATACCGCTGGTCTTGCCACGGTTGACTTGTCGACCGGCGAGTTTTTCGTATCGGCTTTGACTGACGAAACGCTGGGCGATGAGATCGACCGGCTCTCACCTGCCGAGACTCTGGTTCCTGCAGGGCAGGTGCAGACGGGGCCGATGGCGCAGGCGTTGAAGTTTCGCGCGGTGGGAACGCTGTCTGAGCGCGAAGACTACAGTTTCCATGTTGAAGGTTCTGAAAAACGGCTGAAGGAACACTTCGGCGTAAAAAGTTTGGACGGCTTCGGTCTGCAGGATCAGCCTGCGGCCATCGCTGCGGCGGGTGCGGCACTTGAGTATCTGCAGGATACTCAAAAGACAAATCTCGCGCATATCCGCAGCCTGCGTTGGATTGACCGCAGTGAATCGCTTCTGCTTGACCGCGCGACGCAGCGGAATCTGGAGCTGACCCAGTCGCGGATGGAAGGCGGGCGCAAAGGATCGCTGCTGTCGGTGATTGACCGCACACGGACCGGTCCAGGCGGGCGGATGTTGCGCGGGTGGCTGCTTCGGCCGCTGTGTCATCTGCCCAGCATCCAGATGCGGCAGGCGGCTGTGCTTGAGCTGATGGAAGACCACATGCTCCGTACAGAATTGCGCGAAATCCTGAGCGCGATTGCCGATATGGAGCGGATCATGGCGCGGGTGATTACAGGACGCGCGAGCGGACGTGATCTGTCGGCGCTGCGCGATAGTGCTGAAAAATTGCCGGTAATCCAGACCGTAGGTGAGTCGATGCGTGCGCCGATGCTGACAGAGCTTGCCGCACAGATCGATACGCTGGACGATCTGCGTGCCGCGATTGCCGAGGCGCTGGTTGACGAGCCGCCGCTTGCGTTGAAAGACGGCGGGCTGATCCGCAGCGGTTTTCATCCCGAGCTTGACGAGTTACGCGCGATTGCAACCGGCGGTAAAGACTGGATCGCATCCTTTCAGGCAAGCGAACAGCAGCGCACCGGCATCCCCAGCCTCAAGGTCGGTTTCAACCGGGTCTTTGGCTATTACATCGAAATCACCAACGCCCACAAGGACAAGGCGCCTGCCGAGTATGAGCGCAAGCAGACGCTGGTCAATGCCGAGCGCTACATCGTTCCGGCGCTGAAAGAATATGAGGGCAAAGTCCTCGGGGCGGAAGAGCGGATCGGTGCGCTGGAGTATGAACTGTTTTGTCAGCTGCGTGATAAAGTTGCTGCGGAAGTCGCGCGGGTGCAGAGCGTAGCCTCGGCGCTGGCAACGCTGGACGCGCTGGCATCACTTGCAGAAACAGGCGCGGTGCAGGGCTATATCATGCCGGAACTGGACGAGAGCCTGCAGACCATGATCGAAGCCGGTCGGCATCCGGTGCTTGAGACCATGCTGCCGGAGGGCGAGTTTGTCGCCAATGACATTAATTTCGATCCGGATAGCTCTCGCGTAATGATTATCACCGGCCCGAATATGGCGGGTAAAAGCACCTATATCCGCCAGTCGGCGCTGCTGGCGATTCTCGCGCAGATCGGTTGCGGCGTGCCTGCTGCGTCTGCGAAAATGGGGCTGGTTGACCGGATTTTCACGCGCGTGGGTGCGGCTGACGACCTCGCACGCGGGCAGAGTACCTTTATGGTCGAGATGGCCGAAACCGCCAACATTCTGAACAACGCCACTGAGCGCAGTCTTCTGATTCTGGATGAAGTCGGACGCGGCACGTCGACCTTTGACGGGGTATCGCTGGCGTGGTCGATTACCGAATACATCCATGCCAAGATCGGCGCGCGGACGATGTTTGCGACGCATTATCACGAACTGGCCGAACTCGGCGTGATCCTTGACAAAGCGAAAAACTTCAACGTTGCGGTACGTGACTGGGGAGGGGAGGTGATCTTCCTGCACCGCATTCAGCCGGGGTCGAGTGACCGCTCCTACGGGATTCAGGTTGCGCAGCTTGCCGGACTTCCGCAGCCGGTACTGGTGCGCGCGCGTGAGATTCTAGGCGGTCTTGAGGGACAGGCAGCTGACCGCGATAACAGTTATGTACATAAAGGTGAAATCCTGCGGGCGGCGGCGCGTGACGTGCAGCTTGACCTGTTTGCTCCGCAGGTGGTTCCGATCGACCCGATGGTTGAGGATCTTGCCCGTGTTGAGCCGGATCACCTGAGCCCTGTGCAGGCGCATGAAATCCTGCGGCGGTATGCGGAGATGGCGCGCGGAAAACTGGAAGAAAATAAATGACAGCATGCCGCGTGTGCGGGTTGAAGCGGCGAGAAAATTTGATTTTGCAGAAAAAGGATTTGAACAATGGCGCTGATTCAGTGTGACTTTTTTTCTGAGGTTCTGGGAATGTGCATGAGCATGAACGTGATCCTGCCGCAGACGACGGTCGGGCAGATCGGCATGGAAAATAAAGCGGGTTCGGGGAAGTTTCCGACGCTGTATCTCTTGCATGGTTGCTCGGATGACCATACGATCTGGAGCCGTCGCACATCGGTAGAACGCTACGCCGCCAGCCTCGGCATCGCAATTGTGATGCCCAATGCCCACCGCAGTTATTACTCGAATATGAAAGAAGGCTACCGCTACTGGGATTATATCAGTGAAGAAATCCCGGCGCTGGCTCGGTCGTTCTTTCCGCTGTCAGATCGCCGTGAAGATAATTTTGTCGCGGGGCTGTCGATGGGCGGATTCGGCGCGTTCAAAATGGCGATGAAAAAGCCGGAGACCTTCTGCGCGGCAGCAAGCCTGTCGGGTGCGTTCGGCAATTCTTGGATGCTGCATCGTGATCCGGTCGAATCGCGCCGGATCTTTGGCCATGAAAATACGCTTGAAGGCACAGAAGACGATATGGTCGAGATGGCCAAGGCCTGTCTTGAGAGCGGCAAGCCGCTTCCGAAGCTGTATCAGTATTGCGGTTCGCGTGATTTTGTGTATGAGGCAAATACGCGTCTGAAAGAATTTCTGGACGGCAGCACGTTTGATTATACATACGCAGAAGACGACGGCGTTCATGGATGGGAAGCGTGGGACGAATTTATCCAGCCGGTGTTGAAGTGGTTGCCGGTCCGCAAGCCGGATGCCTGAAATTGATGTAGCCACGGATGACGGCAGCGGCTATTGTTGACGCGCCTGATCCGTTCATTTCGCGATTTTCATTGGACGTTACAGAACGTGTATGAAAACGCAAGTAAAGGAAAGAAATTATGGGACAGAAAACGCCACTGTATGATCGCCATGTCGCTTTGGGTGCCCGGATCGTCGACTTTTCCGGATGGGACATGCCGGTGCAGTATAAAGACGGGATTATTCATGAGCATACGACGACGCGTACAAAGTGCGGGTTGTTTGACACCTGCCATATGGGTGAGTTTCTGATCAAGTCGCCCGATGTTCGCGCGGCGCTCAACGGCTGCCTTGCCGGTGATTTCACGAGCCTGAAGACGGGGCGGTTGCGGTATACGTTTCTGACGGCAGACGACGGTACGGTGATTGACGATGCCGTGGCGATGATCTTTTCCGATACCAAGGCGTGGGTGATCGCAAACGCTGGCGATATCGCAGGTGACTATGAATGGATTAAGACGCATCTTCCTGAGGATGCGATGTCGATCAACATCTCGGCTGAAACCGGCAAGATTGATGTGCAGGGGCCTGATGCATGGCAGGTAGTCAAAGATGTCTCTGGCGTGGATTTTCGCACGCTTCCGTTTTATTCGTTTGTCGAAACCAAGTGGCGCGGGATTCCGATGATGGTCAGTCGCTCGGGCTATACGGGCGAACCCGGTGCGGAGCTGTATGTCAGTAGCGGCAGTATCGGGGATCTGTGGGATGAGGTTCTTGAGAAGGGGAAACCCTTCGGTGTTGTCCCGTGCGGGCTTGGCGCACGCGATACGCTCCGGCTTGAGGCGGGGATGCCGCTGTACGGGCATGAGCTGTCGCGTGCGGTGACGCCGCTGGACGCAGGCTTTGACAAGTTCGTTTCTCTGGACAAGCCGCAGGACTTCCCCGGCAAAGCTGCACTGGCTTCTGCAAAGCCGCAGAAGAAACTGATCGGCCTGAAGATGCAGGGAAAACGCGTGCCGCGCGCGGGTTTTGCCATTCTGCAGGACGGCAAGGAAATCGGCTCCATCACTTCCGGTGCGCCTGCGCCGACGGTGGATTGTCCGATCGCGCTTGCGCTGGTTCAGGCCTCGGCGGCAGCGGTGGGGCAGGCTGTTCAGGTTGATATCCGCGGCAAAATGGTGGATGCCGACGTTGTGTCGCTTCCCTTTTACGCAACCGATGCCCTGCGCAAGAAGGTTGTCGCTGAATAAGATACCTGTTTGCAGTAGCTTTGGAACTCTCCGTATGACAAGAGGTTGGAAAAAACGCAAAAAAAATTCCCGTCCCCTCTTGACAGAAAGGCGGTGTTTCGGGTTCACTGTCGCAATCAAACTTTTATAAACACATTGCTGTCATGAAAAAAGACCGCAAGTAACAGCAGCAGGAGACAAGATCATGAATAACGTGCCGGCCGAACTTCGATACACCTCCGAACACGAATGGGTTGCTTTGGAAGATGGTATCGCCACCATTGGTATTACTGATCACGCGCAGAGCGAACTGGGCGATATCACGTTCATCGAACTGCCGGAAGAAGAGCAGACTTTCGCTGCAGGTGATGAGATGGCAAACATCGAATCCGTAAAAGCGGCAAGCCCCGTCTATACGCCTGTTAGTGGCGATGTTGTTGAAGTCAACGGCGAACTTGACGAAGAGCCGGGTGCGATCAACTCCGATCCGTACGGTGCAGGCTGGATCTGCCGTATCGAATGCAGCAATCCTTCCGAATTTGATGGCCTGATGAGTGCTGCCGATTACGAAGCGTTTCTGGAAGAATCCGAAGAGTAATTCTGCTCTTTGGCGATTGCTCCGGTTTTGTTATCCGCGGGGCTGTTGCGGCTGATGCCCATTGCCTGTGATTGCGGATAATACGAATACCGGTAGGAAAGTTTTTATGAGTTATATTCCCCATACTGAAGCTGACCGCGCGACGATGTGCAAAACGGTTGGTGTTTCTTCGATTGGCGAACTGTTCGCCGATATCCCGTCGGAGCTTATTGATCCGCAGCTGAAATTGCCGGATCCGCTTTCCGAGCTTGAGTTGCTCGAACATCTGCGTGACTTGGAAGCGCAGAACCGCTCTCCCATGCGTCGCGGGGATTATTTTATCGGCGGCGGTGCCTATAACCACCACATCCCGCAGGCGGTGCATGAGATCGTCTCCCGCTCGGAGTTTTATACCGCATATACGCCATACCAGCCGGAAATTTCGCAGGGCATGCTGCAGGCGATTTTTGAATACCAGACGATGATCGCACGTATCTGCGGGCTGGATGTCAGTAACGCCAGTTTGTATGACGGCGGCACGGCGGTGTATGAAGCGTGCGTGGTTGCGATGCTGCACACCAAGCGCGGTAAGGTGGTGATGGATAGCTCGGTAAATCCTCATTACCGGCAGGTGGTCGAGTCGTACGGCAAGAACGCGACCTTCAGCATGCAGACGATTCCATATACATCTGAACCCGGCGGCAATGTCAAGGCGCTGCTTGAGCAGATTGATGCCGATACTGCTGCGGTTGTCGTGCAGACGCCGGACTTTTTCGGGCGGATCAGTGACCTGACCGAACTTGCTGAAGGCTGCCATGCCAAGAAAGCCCTGCTGATTGCAGTCGTCAATCCGCTTTCGCTTGGTGTTCTGAAAACCCCGGGTGAAATGGGCGTCGATATTGCTGTCGGCGAAGGCCAGCCGCTGGGGTTGCCGCTGAATTATGGCGGTCCATATCTCGGCTTTATCGCCGCAAATGAAAAGTTGCTGAGAAAGCTGCCCGGCCGTATCGTGGGCGAGACCGTTGATGTTGACGGCAAGCGTGGCTTTGTGCTGACTTTGCAGGCGCGTGAGCAGCATATCAAACGCGAACGCGCGACGAGTAATATCTGCTCGAACGAAGCGCTCTGCGCACTCAGTGCGCTGGCATATATGACGGTGATGGGCAAGGCAGGCTTCAGGAAAGTCGCTGAGCTTTGCCTGCAGAAGGCGGCATATGCACGCAAGGTTCTCGGGGCGATAGACGGTGCGGATCTCGTGTTTGACGGCCCGCATTTCAATGAATTTGTTCTCCGCCTGAAAAAGCCGACGATGGATTTCTTCCGCAGTCAGGGACATGCCTTTGAGCCAGGAATCCGGCTAGACCGTTGGTATCCTGAGCTTTCGGATTGCCTGCTTGTGGCAGTCACCGAGTGCAACCGCCGTCAGGACATTGATCAATATGCTTTGCGGCTGCAAAAATGGCTTGCTGAATAATTTTTCGAAGATACAACTTGTTTCTGTTTAAATACTTGTATGCGTGTGTCTGGTGAAAGCCGGACGCACGTTTTTTATTGATTTTCATTCTGGATTATCAATGAAAGAGTGCACTTTGATTCTGAAAAGTGCTTTAGAAGGTTCACGATGTATGTTATAGTAACTTGATACGAACCGGATAGGAATGGATTGCTTGCGCATGAAGGTATTAATCGCAGACGACGACCCGACAATACAACTGATCCTCAAGGCGCAGGTGTCGTCATGGGGCTATGAGGTTGTGATCGCCAAGACAGGCCAGCAGGCGCTTGCCGCGTTTGAAACGATTGATCCTCCCAAACTGGCGGTTCTCGACTGGATGATGCCGGAGCTTGACGGTGTGCAGGTCTGCCAGAAGATCAAAGAAAATGAGAAACAGTTCTGTTATGTCATCCTTCTGACCAGTAAAGATAAAGATACGGATGTAGCGTACGCGCTTGATTCTGGCGCAGACGATTATATCCGCAAGCCTGTCAACAGCCGGGAGCTCAAAAGCCGTCTCTCTGTCGGCGAGCGTACCGTTACCTATGAGTTGAAGCTGAAAGATTTTGGCAACCGCATGGAAAGTCTCGCGATGGCGCGGGCGCAACAGCTGGTGCATGCTGACCGGCTCAGTACGGTTGGTCGGCTTGCTGCGGGTGTCGTCCATGAGATCAACAATCCGATCGGCTATATCTCAGGCAATGCCCAGATTCTGGATATGTATTGGAAAATTCTTGAGCCGATTGTGCGTCGCGAAGCGGAAAACGGCGGCGGCCCAAAGCTGGCGGCGATCCTAAAAGACGTTCCCGAAATTGTCGAGTCGATTACTAGCGGCGTCGAGCGGGTTTCGAAAATCGTCAAACGGATGAAGCAGTTTGCGCGTAAAGAGCATGACCGTGAGCCGACGGATGTGAATGACTGTGTCCGTCATGCGCTGGAGTTGTGCAACAATCAACTGAAGTACCATGTGTTCGTTATTAAAGAACTCGCGGAAGGCTTGTCGCGTGCGGAGTTGGATTCGCAGCAGATCGAGCAGGTGCTGGTCAATCTGTTTGTCAACGCCGCAGACGCGATGGATGGCCGCAAGGACGGCGAGCTGACGGTCCGCACGTTTGAAAAAGACGGTTCTGTCGTCATTACGGTGCAGGATAATGGCGGCGGCATCTCTGACGAGCACATGGCACATATATGGGACTCATTCTATACGACCAAATCGACAGAAAAGGGAACAGGGCTTGGCCTGTCGATCAGTCAGGATATTATTGAAGACCACGGCGGAACGATTGAAGTCAAAAATTCCGTAAATTCCAAGAATGCCACCGGCGCCTGTTTCACAATCAGTCTGCCTATCAAGGCTGCGGTTCCTGCGGTATAATCTCTTCATAAATAATCGGACAGATCTTTGGCGATCATTGCGCTCAGGGGCTTGGTTTCTCTGATCAGTCGCCTGTTGATTGGCGCGGCAGAATCTGGCATGGAATGACGATTTCACGGATCGTGCGTTTGGGGTTGGATAAGCGTTCCCGCAAGAGCTGGTAGGCTTTTCGCCCGACGTTTTCTGACGACTGGCTGACGGTTGTGAGTGTCGGCTGGCAATAGCGCCCAAGCTCCAGATCTCCGAAACCGGCGACGGCGATGTCCTTAGCGATACTGTATCCGTGTGCCTGTACCGCTTTCATTGCGGTTGCCGCTACCGCGTCGTTAAAGCCGATCAATGCGGTATGCCCGCGGTTAAGTTTCAACCGGTTCTTTTTGAGTAAATCCTCAATCTCTTCGACTGTTTGCGGGAAGTTCTCAAATACGGCAAGAGTGGTTCCTTCGCAGTCTTCTGTTGCCTTTTGCAGACCAGCAATCCGTTCATTTGAGATTCGCGTGTCGGTGACTGCCAGATAGACCCAGTCTGTTTTTTCGTGGTTCGCCAGAAACCGGCCCAGTTCGCGCGCACCTTCAAAATCATCTGAGTGAACAAAGTCGCATGCCAGCTCAGGTAGCGGTTCGTTGATGAAGACGATCGGTTTCTGCGTCAGTTCAAGGATGCGGTTGAGGAATGAATCCTGCAGCGACATCCGTCCGGCTTCAAGGATGATGCCGACTGTTTCAGGGGAGGCGATATGTTGGCGCAGATATTGCGCTTCGAGTTCCGGGTCATTGTTCGCATCGCACAATAGCGTCGTCAGCCCGTCTTCACGCGCAGCGTGGTTGATGCCTGCTGTGATGTCGGAGAAGAATGATGTTGTCATGTTTGCGACGACAATGCCGATTGAGCGTGTTCCTGCCAGCGACGGATTACTGACGTAGGTTCCGGCGCCCCGCCGCCTCTCAAGAATTCCGCGGTGGACGAGGGTTTCGATGGCGCGGGCGATCGTCAGTGAGCTGACGCCGTAGTACTCTGCCAGTTTTTTTTCAGGAAAGAATTTCTCGCCGATGGATAGGTTTTTCGCGATGAAGGCTTCAAAAATCCGCGACAGCTGCGTATAGATTCCGCCTTGGTCCCGGTCGATTTTCGGAAGCTGTTCGAGCATCGGCGTTAACCTTTGTGTGCGACTTTGCAGGCAGATGCTGCCGCGTCGGCGCGGCATTCAGACGTTATGCGGTCAGATCTCTTCGTCGCTCTCTGGGCTGCGGCCGACGCTCAGGTTTTCGAACCGGAGCTGGTTGCCGATAAACGCGAGGTTGACGGTATCGGTCGGGCCGTTTCGCTGTTTGGCGACGATGATTTCGGCCTCACCCGGATGGTCTTCCTTGTCATAATAGTCAGGACGGTGGATCAGCATGACGACGTCGGCGTCCTGTTCGATTGCGCCCGATTCACGAAGGTCGGACAGAATCGGCCGGTTGTCTTTGCGGTCGGCTGTTTTACGGGATAGCTGCGAGAGGGCGATAACCGGAATCGCCAGCTCTTTTGCCAGCGCCTTGAGGCCACGCGAGATTTCACTGACTTCCTGTTCACGGCTCCGGTTTGCTGATCTTGAGGATGCTGTCATCAGCTGCAGGTAGTCGATGACGCACAGCTTCAGCCCGTGCCGTGCTTTGAGGCGCCGCGTTTTCCCGCGCAATTCCGACAAACTGATACCGGCTGTTTCGTCGATAAACATCGGCGCCTGAGAAAGCGCTTCGGTACTGCGCCCCAGATGCGTCCAGTCTTCGTCCGAGAGTTTGCCTGTACGTAGCCGCTGCGCGTCAACGCGCGCGTGCGCGCACAGCAGGTTCTGCGCGATATTCATCGAACTCATTTCCAGAGAGTAAAACACGGTCGGCATGTGATGGTCAACCGCGACCCGGCGTGCAACATTCAGCGCAAACGTACTTTTTCCCATTGACGGACGCGCGGCGACAATAATCAGTTCGCCTTCGTGCATGCCGCTGGTGAGGGAGTCGAGTTCCATAAAGTCGGTGGGAACGCCGGTCACTGTCCGCTGGCTGCTCTGGTATTCCTCAATCTTTTTCCACGTCTGTTTCAGGACGTCTGTGATGCTGTCGGCTTCACCTGATGTGCCGCGCTCAGCTACTTCAAAGATCGCGCGCTCGGCTTCATCAATAATGTCAGACGGTGACGACTTGTTTTCCGCAACCATCTGCACGATTGTGGTGGCCGTGCTGTTCAGGCGCCGCAGTGTCGCCTTCTCACGCACAATCTGCGCGTAGTATTCGACATGCGCACCTGTCGGCACCGCGTCCATCAGCGCCGCAATCCCTGCCGCACCGCCCGCCATCTCAAGGAATCCCTGCTTCTGCAGTTCGTCCTTCAGAACCAGAACGTCGAGGGCAAGGCCTTTTGCATTCAGTTCGGACATGACCTGAAATACGTTGCCGTAGGCTTGGTTGAAAAAGTCGTCGGAGCTGATCTTGCCGTCGATCATGCTGAAGCGGTCGGGAGCCAGCAGCAGTCCGCCCAGAACGCTGCGTTCAGCCTCCAGATTCTGCGGAAGGCTGCGTCCGGCCAGATCGATCACTTCATCAGGCATCGGTTCGTTTTCCAGCATTTCTTCCGCGCTCAACGCTGCTCCTTTTTTTGTTTCGGTTTAGTCCGCCTGTCTGTATTTCCGATTCGCAGGCGATCACCCGTCTCTCGTCGCTAAATCAGCAGAGAAAACTCAGATAACGTGAGTATTATCCTATCGCAAATCGCGTGCGCTGTACAGGCTGTATTTGTCCTGCAAAGTTTGAAACCGCCTGCGATACGAAACGGGCCCGAACGCATTGCGTCCGCGCCCGTCGCAGAATTCCATCAATCCCTGTACAACCGCACCAGAGTCAAAACCATGTGGCGGCAATAACAGGTTTCTCAAGTATCTTATTCGGCTTCTTTTTGCTCAACGACCCAGACCTTCAGTTCGCATTCAACTTCCGGGTGGAAGCGAACGGTCACGCGGTGGACGCCGAGGGTCTTGATCGGTTCGGCCAGAACCAGTTTGCCAGCATCGAGGTTGACGCCCTGTTCAGCAAGGGCTGCGACGATTTCTTTCGCCGAGACCGCGCCGTAGAGGTTGTCGCCGCCGCTGACGCGTTCCTTCAGCGTAACGTCTATCTCTGCCAGACGGGTTGCCAGTTCTTTGTATTCAGAAACGCTCTGCGCTTCCTGCTCAACGCGACGCTTGCGTTCGGCTTCGATCTGCTTGAGGTTGGCAGGTGTCACTTCAACAGCGAGGTTACGCGGCAGCAGGAAGTTGCGGCCGTAGCCTTCCTTGACGCTGACGATGTCGCCAACGCGACCGAGTTTCTGTACATTTTCACGCAACAACAGTTTCATGCTCATGGTTGTCGTTCCTTCAGTTTATCTTTCGCATACGGGCTTGCGTTATCAAAAACGCTGCCGTGTGCCTGTTTAGTCGGTTTCAGATTCAGCCGGAATAACGCATCAGCGCAAGAAAACGGGCGCGCTTGATCGCGTTTGCAAGACGGCGCTGGTGCTTGGCGCAGACACCGGTGCGCTTACGTTCCATGATTTTGCCTTGCGGTGTTGCATACTTTTGCAGCAGGGTTACGTCTTTGTAGTCCACCGCCGGGGCGTTCTTGCTGCAGAAACGGCAGCCGCTTCCGTGGGGCGTCACATTCTTTGCCATGGTTTTACTCCTTCACGTTATCGTGTTTGTCATTGTTCAAAATTTTATCCGGCCTGATTCAAACAAAGAGGCACGGCTTTATTTTCATCTATCCGACGTCGGTTAGAACGGGATGTCATCGCCGTCGAAGTCATCGCGGAACGGTTCGTTCTGCGGTTGTTGCGGGCGGGTCGCCGGACGGTTCGGACCGCGTCCGCCACCTCCCTGATTCTCACCGCCTGAACGGCCGCTGCTGCTGCTACCACCACCGGAACCGCCTTCGCGTCCGCTGCCACCGCCGAGGAACTGGACAGTTGTTGCGATGACGCGCGTTTTGTAGCGCTTCTGTCCGGTTTCCTTGTCGTCCCACGAGTCGCTACTCAGACGTCCTTCGACAAGGACAGGGCGGCCTTTAGCCAGATATTCGCTGCAGTTCTCCGCCATGCGGTCCCAGACCGTCACGTCGATGAACAGCGTGTCTTCTTTCTTTTCGCCACGGCCGCCGCCACGGACGGTGGTGACTGCCATGCGCAGATCAGTTACCGCTGTTCCCTGCGGAGTATAGCGCAGTTCGGGGTCATGGGTCAGGTTTCCCATCAGGATGACTTTATTGAATCCGGACATTGTCCTTCCTCCTATGCATCGTCTTTTAAACGACCTGTCTGTGCAATAGCGTGGCTACGGCCTCAGTGACGGGACGTTATGCAAAATCCCAGTCGCTTGCAGCCAAACGCAGCCACTCATTTTAAGCCACAGGCCGGTGGTTAACCTGCCCCGTGTACTGGCTTGAGCTTCCGTACCTGTACGCGCTTTTGCCAGCAAACCGTTTCCGTGAAAATCGAACCCTGACAGGTCTCTTCTCGCACGTTGGCGGCTTGCGGCATCTGTAGCGACCGGATCTTGCTAAATGGCAAAATTCTTTGGCTACAAATCAGGCGGACTTAGTTCTCTTCGCTCAGCGCTGCTTCAGCACGTTCGCGTGCGGAGGCGGACTGGCATTCGACACCGTCTTCGTCGATGGTGATCAGAACGCGCAGAATATCTTCGCTCATCTGAACCTGACGTTCGATCTTGGAGCAGGTGTCACCTTCTGCTTCAAAGTGGATCAGAATATAGGTTCCGCGTTTGACGTCGTTGATTTCATATGCCAGACGACGGTCGTCCCACTTCATGCTGGCAACAACTTCGCCGCCCTGACGTGTGACCAGCGCCTTGATCTGTTCTTCAACCGCGTCGTAGCTTTCTTTGGCCCGCGCGCTGTCGACAATGAACATCGCTTCATACAGCTTCCGCACTCTCGTACTCCTTCTATGACTGTTTTACGCACTCGTTAAATTTGTCAAATGGCGCTTGTGCTTCATGGTTCTGCGCCAGCTTCTTTTTCTTCCGGATCAGTTCCGGATGTTTTATTCTCACGCTCGTCTGCGGCTTTTTGCGCCTGAGCTGCCATCGTTTCGGCGAGCGTCGGTGCAATCCACCCGTTAATCTCCTGCAGGATAGCTGGCTCCGGGGTATTGATCCAAAGCCGAACCGCACTTGCAGCTTGTTCAACGACTTCTTTCACCACGCACTCTTCTTCGGCGTCAAACGCCCCGAGCACGTGGTCAATCAGTTCGTTTTCTCCTGCAGCCCCGATGCCGAGTTTCAGCCTCGGGTAGTTGTTACTCGCCAGTTGTTGTTCCACTGACGCCAAACCGTTGTGTCCGCCACAGGAGCCGCCGAACCGGAGCCGCATTCTTCCCAGCGGCAGGTGGATGTCATCGACAATCACCAGAATCCGCTCGGGGGCGATCCCCGTTTGTTCGGCCATGTCGGCGACCGACTCACCGGACGCGTTCATGAATGTCATTGGCTTCAGAAGCCAGCCGAACTCCGTTTCCACCGCTTCGGCACTCCACCGGTTGACCGGTTTGCGGTTTGCAGTTTCGGGAGTATCGTGCAGGAGCTTGTCGATAACCCTGAAACCGATATTATGCCGCGTTGGCTCGTACTTCTTACCCGGATTCCCCAGTCCGACAATCGCAACAGGAAAATGCGGTTTGTGTGCCAGCGCAAGCATCGGTTGTTATTTTTTCGCGGCGGTTGCTGCTGCCGGTGCTGCTGCTTCAGGTTCGGCTGCCGGAGCTTCTTCAACCTGACCACGCGGAACGTGGCAGGATACAACGGCCGAGTGGTTGTCGGTCAGGAAAACCACGCCTTCTGGAGCGACGAGGTCGCTCACGTAGATCACATGGCCAAGCTGCAGGTTTGACAGATCGACTTCGATGTGATCCGGCAGGTTGCGTGCCGGGCATTCCAGACGAACCGTGTGCAGGACGTGTTCAACAATGCCACCGGCCTTTTCACCCGGAGCTTCGCCCTTGGTCACGATGTCAACGTCAACGTGGATGCGGGTCGCGTCGGTGATGCGGACGAAATCGACGTGCATGATTTCCCACTCGAACGTGCCGTGTTGCAGATCCTTGAGCAGGACGTGTTCTTTCTTGCCGTCAATGTCAAGTTCCATGATGCGCGCGCCCGCACTCACAGCAATCATCAGTTCCTTTTCCGGAACGGCAATCAGTGTGTTTGCATCGCTGCCTGCGCTGTAGATCACGCCGGGGATTTTGCCTTCCTTGCGCAGGTTAAAGGCAACATACTTGCCGGTACCTTCGCGTTTTTCGACTTTCAATTCAGCCACAGTTTCTCTCCTTGCCTTGCGCGCCGCTTGCGGCGCATGGTTTTATCTTAGCGTTTCGTCTTCAGTTCTTTTTTGTCCGTCTGGCCACTTTGCGGGCAGTCGGCGTTTTCAGCCATTCTTACACAAACAAGAGGCTGAGCGATTTATTGTGGTGGATGCGCATGATCGCCTCTGCCAGAAGTTTGGCAACAGAAAGCACCGTCACGTTCAACCCCTCTGGAGCTGGCGGCAGCGGGACGGTATCGGTCACGACGATTTCATCCGGTTTCGCCTGCAGCAACCGGTCGTATGCAGGCCCGACAAACAGGCCGTGTGTTGCGCAGACAGTGACTGACTTTGCCCCGTTGTCGCGTGCAATCGCAATCGCGCTGGCCATGCTGCCGGCGGTTGAGATCATGTCATCAACCAGAACCACGTCTTTGTTTTTCAGGTCACCGATCACATATCCGGCTTCAACGTCCATGTCAGTCAGGCGGCGCTTTTCCACGACAGCCAAACCATAGCCGAGAGCCTTGGCATAGCCGTGTGCCATCTTCATGCTGCCGACGTCGGGGCTGACAACCACGGCGTCTTCATATTCCTTATCTTTCAGGTACGATTTGATGACTGGTGAACCGTAGAGATGATCCAGCGGAATATCGAAGAAGCCCTGGATCTGCGCGGCGTGCAGGTCGACACAGACGATGCGGTCGACACCGGCGGCGGTGATCAGGTTTGCCGTCAGCTTTGCGGTAATCGGTACGCGCCCTTCGTGTTTGCGGTCCTGACGGGCGTAGCCGAAATACGGTACGACGGCGGTGATGCGCTTGGCCGATGCACGACGCAGCGCGTCAACCATGACCAGCAGTTCCATCAGCGCTTCATTCACCGGCGGGCAGGTGGACTGGACGATAAACACGTCCAACCCGCGTACGTCGTCGAGAATCCGCACCTTGCTCTCGCCATCGGCGAAATGGCCGACCTCGCAACGCCCCGGATCAATACTGAGGTGGTTGCAGATGGCATTTCCCAATTTCGGATGGGCATTCCCTGTAAAAATACGCACGGCCAGATTCCTTCGTTCTTGTAAAAATCGTTTTATTGCATTCGCGGCTCATTTGTCCGCTTGTCTTCATTATTAAAATATTTTCAAATACTTTTGTACTTCGCTATGCCTTGCGGGCAGCGAGTCCGTTTTCAACCTGCTCAAGGTCAGCGGGGGTATTGACCCCAAGCGCTTCCTGTTCGTCTTCGCACTGATAGGCGGCGACCTGCAGGCCGTCTTCAATCAGGATGCCGATGACGTCGGTCAGGTAATACTCTCCCTGCGCGTTTTTGTTGCCCACGCGGTCGAGCGCACTCCACAGCGCCTGTTGCGAGAAACACATCACGCCGGTATTGCCTTCGAGAACGGCCAGTTCATCCGCCGTCGCGTCTTTGGCTTCGACGATGCGCAGGACGTTTCCGTCATTGCCTCGGATCACGCGGCCGAACCGGCTTTCTGCCGGAATCTTTACGGTCAGCAGGGCGCACGCGGCGTCCTGTTCTTTGCGCAAAGCGATAATCGCGCGGAAACTCTCTGCGGTCAGAAGCGGCATATCGCCACAGGTGACCAGCACCGCGTCGTCAGGCGCTTCAGACAAAAGAGAACGGGCACACATCACTGCATGCCCGGTACCAAGTTGAGGCGACTGCTCAACCCAGCGAACTCCTGTCGGAAGTTTGGCAACGACATCGTCTTTTTTATAGCCGACAACGGCGACGGTGTCATTGACCCCAGCTTCCGAGAGCGCATCGAGGACCCAGTAGACTAGCGGACGATTTGCCGCTTCGACAAGGACCTTGGGGCAGTCACCCCCCATTCTGGTGCCTTTGCCGGCGGCAAGGACACACGCGCGCACATTCTGCGCCATGAGAGGGCTCCTAACCTAATATGCGGCGATTATTCATCAAGCCGCATGCACACTATGGAACCGGTTCGCGAAACCTGAATGTCTGTTTCTCTTAACCGGAATATCGTTATCCCGGCAACCGAAGAAGTGTTAACTATAAACTTAACTTCTCCAAACGCAACTACTTTTCCGTAGAAATTTATTGTATCTGCGCATCTTTTGTGCCCATGCGGCGTCAGCGCGGCTCGACATGACTTACGATCGCCGCAAAACCACTGCGACGATCGATTGCCATGCCTTTACCGTCGCTTCCTGGCCTGTGCGCAAAATCTCCGCGTGCATGGCAGAGTTTCAGTACAGTGTCGCGCTCGGGGCGTCGACGTCGAAGAAACCTTCGATCCGGAACTTCTCCATCTCGTTGACATTGAACAGATCGTTGACCAGCTCCATCTGGTTTTTGTAGGCATAGAGGCTTTCCAGTTTCTGGCGCAGGTATTTGTCTTCCAGATGCACCAGCCAGTCGCAATAGCGGAACTCCGGTCGGCTGATGCCCTCGAATCCGCGCTGGACGACGGCCTTGAACGGCTTGTCCATCCCGTCGACGCCAAGAACCGGGCAGTGCAGATGCCAATAGCATGTATAGCCGATCCAGCCTGCTGCGTAGTGGTCGGGGTTGAGGTCGACCACCTGATTGCGATCCTGCAGCACCATCAGGTCCGGATTGATATCGCGCACCAGCCGCATGACCACCGCCATCGCGCCGGGGTTGCCGTAGTGGGAGAGTCCGAAGTTGTACTGCCCGAGTGCAGCGTCCTGAAAGTCGAGGAAGTAGGTCGAGTGCCAGCCGAGGATTTTTTCCGCGTCGCGCGCTTCGCTCTGCCGGATCTCTGCGGTGTTTTTCCCGCCTTTGCGTAACAGCTCGGCGTATTCGTCCCACGCTTTTTTCGAGCCGCGGACAATGTAGCCGTTGTCGTTTGCCCCTTTTTTCGGCACCATGAGTTCCTTACGCAGACGGGCCAGTTCCTTGCGGGATGAAAACTGCAGCAGCGCATCCTCCCCGCAGCCCATCGACCCGTCTGTCAGGATCAGGTGATGGATCTCGGCGTTATATTCCGCCGCCAGTTTCGCCATGATGCCGGAGAATGTGATCAGGTCGTCGTCGTGCGCGGTGATGACGACGATTGTTTTTTTCTCCTCATCCGTGAGTGCCGGAAACCACGATTTCAGCAGCGCTTTTTCCGACATCGTTTTGTAGTTGTCTGTAAAGGCGGCCTTCAGGCTCCGGCTGTTTTTGACACCAATCCGGCCGAGATAGCCCATCGGGGTGCGTTCGGTTTTCAGCGGATTTTTTAATGAATAATATTTTGTCTTCGTGATCGTTTTGGTCGCCATGGCGGCATCCTTTAATATGGAGAATCCGGTTAGGCTTCGTTGCCGACTTTGCGCGCGCGTACCGGCTTGTCCAGATCGATCTTGTTTGCGAGGCCGATTTCAACCAGAAGGTTCCAGCCTGCGGCAAGCTGCACGTAGGTGTCGAAGTTTTTGCAGGCGGGGATCTTGATTGTCGGGACAGGTTGGTTCTTGCTGCTGATGGCGATCACCTTGCAGCCGACGCCTTTTTCCAGACAGGTGCGGAATTTTTCGATCTCTTCCCTGAACGGGTCGACGACGATGACGACATCGGTCTTGTCCATGACTTCTTCCACGCCGTGAACCGCGTACGTGCCTTCGAAAAACGCAGACGGCTTGCGGGTAATTTCATTGGTCTTCAGCGTCAGCTCTTCAGCGACACCGTCATTGCGTCCGGCAAAATAGATCCGTGTCGCGTTTGCGCAAGCCTTGATGACTGCGGCGGGGATCGCGACTTCCAGCGCTTTTGTGACTGCACCGGCCGCACCGCTCAGGTTATTCAATTGTGCGCTTTTTCCCGCCAGACCCGCAGCGAGAGCATGGCAGAAGAGGGCCTGCTCTGCAACGCTCTTGGTCGCCGCGACCGCATTTTCCCATCCGCAGCCAAGGACGTGGGTTTTCGTTGACAGATGTTCAAGCATGCTGTCTGCGGTGGCGGTCAGGCCGAACATTGCCGGGTGTTTTTTACTTTTCAGACTTTTGAACAGGCTGATCAGCTCTTTGGTTTTGCCTGAGTTTGATGCGCCGAGAACGGCGTATTTTTTCAGGTCATACTCTGCTGACTGACGTCCGCCTTCGGTGGCGACCGGAAACATGCAGCCCCACTGGCGAAGTGCGCGCATCGCGAGTTTCGACGGGAAGATCCGGCTGGAGCCTTCGCCGGTAAAGAAGAGTGCTCCGATCTTTTTCACAGCAGAAAGATACGGCTTGACCGCATTCGGGTTAAAGTTTTTGATCACCGCAGGCGTTTGCATCATCTCACGGCAGAGGGCGAATTTCTCGTATTTTTTGCTGTTGGCTTTCATGGCTTCATCTCCTTTATGGAATTACGTGACTGATAATTTTTATTGTTGGTTCGCGGCAAATCAATTCCCCGGGCTCATTTGTTCTTCTTCATGTCGAGCGTAACGTACTTCGGCATCTCACCCACAAGCGGGCGGATGTAGTCGAGAAACTGCTTCGTCACAAACATGCCGTTCTTCGCGATCATTGACGATGGCATTGCTTTGGCGCGAACAGCGACTTCCGATAGCGGCGCGGTTTCATAGCGAATCTTGTACGCTTTGCCCTTTTCCCGCACCATGCTGACCATGACGCCGCTTTTACCGCTGGTTGCAAGTTGCACGGCTTTTCGTCCGCAGGCAGCAGCTTCTTTGATGTCCGTTTTGCTTGCGCGATCAGCTGCGCACATCGGAAGGCTTTCGGTGACCTGAAACTCTCCGCGCCAGCCGAACTCCTTGCTGATCATCTGGTGCAGGCGCATCGCAACAGACGCACCGCCCATTGCGCCGAACTCGACGTTGGCGAATTTGTCTTTCGTTTCCGACGCACTGACCGGCGTGCCGTCTGCATACGTGATCCCTTCGCCGCAGACGATCGAGACAAATCCGCACTTTTTATATTGCGCTTCGACTTCCTTTAGAAATGCGTTCTTATCAAACGGGCGCTCAGGAATCAGGATGATATGCGGGGCGGCTTTCGGATCGGTCTTTGCCAGCGCCGCGGCCGCTGCCAGCCATCCGGCTTCACGTCCGACGGTTTGTTGGACAACGAACTGGTCAACCTTCTGCATGTCGCGCGCTAGAATCCCGGACTGCATGACGGACAAGGCGACATAGCGCGCCGCACTTGCGTAGCCTGGGGTGTGGTCGGTGCCGTAGAGGTCGTTGTCGACGGTCTTTGGGATGCCAACGCCGCGCAGGGGATAACCGTGTTTAGTGCAGTAGGCTTCAACGCGGTGAACCGTGTCCATCGTGTCATTTCCGCCGATCAGAAAAAAGTAACGTATGTCGAACTTTTTCAGCATTTTCATGTTTTGCGGGAAGTCCTCTTCCTTGAGCTTGTGGCGGCAGCTGCCAAGGGCAGAGGATGGGGTTGTGTGCAGCCCCTTGATAACGGCTGGCGACTGCTTGCCGAGATTGACAACCATCGACTTCATAAACCCTTCAATTCCATAGTGCATACCGTATATTGTCTTGATAGACTTAGCGTTAAGCGCAGCCTCGATCACTCCGGCCAATGACGCGTTGATAACGGAGGTTGGCCCGCCAGACTGCCCGATCAGCGCATTTCCCACAAAAGTCGTCTTTGCCATTGTCTCTTCATCCTTCTGTTGTATTGATCCGTTTCGCTGTTTATTTTTAGGAATAAATAACGCATGCGTTACAAATAATCAATATCATGAAACTATATTGTTCGCAAATTAAAATTTACGGAATCTGGTGAATTTTGACTATTTTGGTGAAAAATGGGGATGTTATGGCGAATGAAATGAGGCTGATTGATACTCGCGATGGGTTATTGAGCGGCTTGCCGGGTGACGAGTTCGCAATACGCTTCGGTTGAAAATTTGCGGGCGAGGCCGGCGGCGTTCATGTAGCGGATCGTGCCGAATATTGGGCGCGGAGTCCACGGGCGGTCGTGTTTGCCGAAACACCACGCCACGCCCGCATAGCCGTTCGGGTCGCGGCCATCAAGTTCATATTTGTCATTGAGTTGGATCAATGTGTTGTACGCGTCTTCTGGCGTGCGGCTCCATTCGATGACTTTTTTGCCCCAGTACATCCGCATGTAGCCAGCCATGTGGCCGGTTGTGACCATCTGGATTTGCGCGGCGTTCCAGACGTTGTCGTGCGTGTTCGCTCTCTCAAGTTCTTCATGTGAATAGAGATACGGGCGCGGATCGTGAGCGTGTTTGTGCCACTCCTTTTTTGCCCAGTCCGGAAGACAGGCAAAGTTGTCGTAGTTTTCATTATAATAGACAAAGTTGAACGCCAACTCCCTGCGCACGATAAGCTGCTCAAGATACGCGTCCCGCGACGGTGAATCATTCCATAACTGCCTTACCTGCAAAGCGATATCGATAGGAGAAATCTGCCCGAAATGCAGGTAGGGGCTTAAAGATGATGTCGCCTGCGCAGACGGATCGTTGCGGCCCTTGTCATAAGAGTCCTGACCCGACTGCAGGAAGGTTTTTAGCCGCTTTTGTGCAACTTTTGCACCGCCTATGCAACTTTTGCACGATTTTACCGTCATATCGATCTTCAGTTTTTTGATCCACTGGTCCGGATTGACGGTGTTGTCCTGTTTCAACTCGCCGTGCTGTGGTTGGTGCTTGAGGCAGACGGATTTGACTGGAAGCAGGAAACGGTCAAGCAGCTTGAGAATCTTCGGACGGATTGTACGCGCGGCGTACTCTTCCTTGCCGCTGGCGGTTTCGACGGGTACGACCACATCGGTCTCGACCTGAACAATTGGGCAGGGCAGGGCGTTGGCAACACGCGCGCGCCAGTCAATCTGAAAACGGGTGACACCAGCATCCGTAACGATGATCGCGGCGGAGTTGGCCAGCTGTTTGACGCCGCGAACGGCATCGTCACAGATAAGTTTAAAATCAACTCTACGGGAAGCCAAATCCTGCGCGAATTCTTTTAGCCCTTCCAGAAGAAACTGGTAGTGCCGCAGATTTCCGCCGGGGTAGTTGTTGATCAAAACAAAACCGGCTTCGAGGGGAAGGCCGAGGTTGTTTGACAGAAGGCACGCGGTTTCGAGAGCGTGATTGAACCGGATGCGCGGGCTGGCCTGAACCCAATAAAGTATTTTTGTGTCGGATTGTGGACGGAATGGTTTTTCAGACAGAACACGGAGCCGCTCGGGCTGAATGCCGTGACGGGCCAGAGTTTTATCTGGCAGAAGGTTTGTCAGATCGCGTTGCCTGAATGGTTCCGTCAACTGGTTGCCCTTGTGTCTGGTATTTCTCAAGCCGCTTGTTGTTGTGTCTCGTCCCTTGTTGTATGTCTAGTTTGTCCGCGCGCCTGCGTCGTCGCCGCCTTCACGATGATTGCATCGGCTTGCGCCGATACTGACATCGCTTCAGGCGGCTTCTCGCATTCGCGCTGCGTTTTCGGTTTATCCAAGCTTCAGTGTTGTGCCGCCGGCGACGGAGTAGTATGTTTCGCCTTCCTTGAACCAGATCGTCTGTGCCGAGGTGTTGCGTACCGCCGACATGTCGTGCGTCCATGACAGGCTTCGCCATGCCATCACGTAGTCATAGACTTCCATGTTTGTCGCGTGCCAGATTCCCTCGGTTGCGGCGACTTTTTTGCCGAACGATTCGATGAGGTCCCAATTGCCTTCGCGGCCGAACTCGAAGCTGTGTCCCCAGAGATAAAAGAGTTTGTCGGTGACGCGGTTGGTCAGAAACTGGTCCCACAGGGTTTCGATATCGCGTTTGTGGTGTGCGGTCGGATGCCACAGCAGGAAGTCCGCCGGGATGTGGAACTTGTAGTGGGACTCGGTCGAGCGCGAGTAAAGAATGCCGCACTCGCCCAGAATCCGGTCGACGCGGGTGTCGTGTTGTCCGAAGGGCAGGGCGTGTCCGCGTACCGGAACGCCGGCGATTTTTTCCAGTTCGATCCGGTCGTTGATGATCTCGTGGCGCAGCTGGTCGTCACTGAGTGTCGACGGCCAAGGGTGGTTGAATCCGTGGGTGGCGATTTCGTGGCCTGCATAGAGGTCGACGACTTCTTCTGCTCGGATGCGGGTGGGGTCATTTTTTCCGGCTTCAGTAACAAGGTGGGAGGCGTTGAGGTTCCAGGTGCCTTTAATGCCATATTGGTTGAGAATTTCAAGCAGGCGGCGGTCGTCGGTGTGGCCGTCATCCCAGCTTGAGGTGAGTGCGCCGATGCATTGATCTGGCCAACTGAACATGATTTTTTTCATGATGATCTCCAAAATCTGAATCTTTTTGGATGGGTGATGTCGTTTGCTCTCGCTGTAAAAAACAGTACAATATTGATTCGTATGAGTGTAGTCGGGGCATGCAAAAAGACAAGTGTTTTATGTATTCCTGGTCATGAAGAGGATTCTGGCGCAGATGGGGAAGAAGACTCAAATTGAAAAGATCGAAGCGGACGCGTCGATTAACTGGGTTCGTGTCGGGGCTTGTCTGAGTTTGCAGGAGGCGGATCTGTTGCGGCTGCATTTGCGGTCGGCTGGGATTCCAGTCCGTATGAATAACCAGTATACGGTCGCTGCGGTTCCGCATCTTGCTAATGCCGTTGGCGGGGTCGAGTTGCTTGTCCCTCAGAAAATGGCCAAGCGTGCGTTGGCGATTCTCGATTCCGGCAGTTTTCCGGATTGTCCGAAGTGCCACGGCTCTGATGTCGAGGCGTGTGTGCCTACGGCGTGGTGGTTTTTACTGGCGTTACTGATGCTGACGATTCCGCTCTGGAATATGAAAAAACGCTGGCGGTGCAAGTCATGCGGGTATGCGTGGTCTGTTCGGCGATGATCGTCGCGCGGGATTGATGCGTTCTCAGGATTTTCGTCCGCGGCGGGTGTGGTATTCCACCCCGAGCTTTTTCATCTTTCGCCATAAGGTCGATTTGTCGATGCCGAGTTCCTCTGCGGCGGTCGTGCGGTTGCCGTCGTGACGGGTGAGGATCGCAAGCAGCGCCTGCGCTTCGGCTTGCTCAAGCGGATCGTTTGTGCTGAGAGTGATCTGCCCCTTGCCTGTCTGCGTGTCGAATGACGGGTGCAGCGGCGAGATGCCCATGCCTGCTGTCAGCGGGGTCAGTGCGCCCGACTGGGGCTGGATTGCCTGGAATGCTGGTTGCGGAAATCCGGGTTGTTGCTGCAGAGCGCCGGGGATCGGCTGTGCCTGCATGGCTGCGCCCAGACCGCTGGCCTGACGGACTTCCGGCGGCAGTAGCTCCGGCGTCAGTATCGGGCTATGGGTCAGAACCATCGCGTATTCGAGGATGTTTTCAAGTTCGCGGACATTGCCCGGATATGAATAGTTCAAGAGCATCTGCATGGCGTCGGGGGCGACGGTGCGGATGACTTTGCCGGTGCGGGCGCCGGTGCGCTGCAGCAGTTTTTTCACAAGAAGCGGAATGTCCTCGCGGCGCAACAGCAGCGGCGGCAGTTCAAGTCGGATGATGTTGAGACGGTAGTAAAGATCATCGCGGAATTGGCCGCGGCGGACTGACTCGGCCAGTGGTGTCGAGGATGTCACAATCAGCCGCACGTCCGACTGGATCGGACTGTAGCTTCCCATCGGTTCAAACGTCCGCTCCTGAATTGAGCGAAGCAGGCGAACCTGCAGTGCTGTCGAGATCCCACCGAGGTCTTCCAGAATCAGCGTCCCGTTTTTCGCACGAGCAAAGGCGCCGGGTTTGTCGCGGGTGGCGGCAGGGAACGCGTTTTTGACGTAACCAAACAGCTCCGGTTCAAGTAGAGTGTCGGGCATGTCGCCACAGACGACGCTCTCGCAGGGCTTGCGCTTGCGTGAGGACAGCTCGTGCAGGATTCTGGCGACGAGTGTCTTGCCGCTGCCGCGCGGGCCTTCGATCAGGACGAGGCTGTCGCTTTGGGCGATGTCGGGCAGAATCGTTTGAAGACGCCGGAGGGCAGGGCTTTTTCCGATCAGATCCAGCAATTCATACTGCTCTTCAAGCTGCGCTTGCAGAACCGACTGCTCGTGCAGATTTTCGATAATTGCAATCGCCTGCGCCTGCTCGCCGCCCTGACTTGAAGAATTTGAAGAGGCGGGAAGAAAGACGGTTCGGATTCGGACGGGGATCGTCTGGCTATCGCGTGCGGGCAGATTGCCGGTGCGGGTGGGCAGCGACTGCTGCTGTTGCAATGTCTCCTGCAGCGCCTGCGTCAGGTCGTAACTCTCCGGTGAAAAGATCGCGTCATAAGGCTTGCCGTTAAATGCGGATTCCGGTTGCGGGTTATGATCTTGCGCTTGCGACGGCATCCGCCCCTGCACAGGTTCAGCGCCGGAGGTTTCATCAAGCGGCTCAGTGAGGCTGCTTGTAAAAACGACGGCGGCGGGGTTGATCTGCAGGATCGTCCAATCGACAGCGACCCGGACAACGCCCTCGGCGAGTTCGGAGACAACAGGATCAAACCAGTTTTCGTTGCCGCTACCAAATTCTTGCATATGCCTGCTGGTCTTCCTTGCGAAAATGCAATATATGAGTTTAGTTATCCACAATCTTTTTGCATGGGGAATTGTTGGGATTTGTTCCTGTGTCGATTAAAAATTTTAATCTCTTTTTGTATAAGAATTTATATATCAACTTAATTCGTAAATTATAAATGGTATGGAGTGTAGTATCCGAAAA
>QKHZ01000277.1 GCA_003249795.1 bacterium
ATCATCCGAACCGAGGGATAACAGGCATTCCTGCTCACGCTCCGAAATGACTTCGGCATAGGCATACGAAATCGCATCTTCCCATGGATGCGAAACGGCTGGCGTTGGGGAAATTGTTTCAAACCACACCAGAGGCAGTCGGCGCTTGTTTACAAGTTTCCCCATCCAACTTTCATTTGCATTCGGTCCATTTTCCGCCAACTGCTTTTCATTGAGAAACGCTTTGTCAAGTCCAATAAACTGCCCGTCCGCATCACGGATATTATTCCACGGGCCAACGATAACCCATTTGCGCAGATAGCCGTCCTCATCCACATCAGGCGCATCTTTCCCCGCACGATTTTCTGATGGTACTAGAGCAAATGTACACGGCGTTCCGCATCCCTGAACCAATAAATGATTCATTCCGGTTTTTAGCGGTAAAGACAAATCCATCCATGACCGCCCTTGCAGTTGCGGTAACTGTCCCAAACCATCATGAACAAGTACTCCATTGACCCATAATCGAAGTGGACGGTTTGAACTTAAGGCAAACGGAGCATTTATTGCTTCATCTGCATATAAAACACCATAGCCATAATGCACATCGGCAGCAGATTTTTTATCAATCGATAGCGTAATGTATTCCTGCCCCGAAATTGAGTGAGTGGCATTCTGCTTTAAGGTTTCGATAAGATCACCATCGGTTGTCATTACGCCTGCCTCTACGGGCGAGAGTTCCGGTGAGATGTTCTTCACCGTTACGATTTGCCATTGGTCAAGCATGTTGCATGTCGCCACTCGTTTGGGCGGAACACCGTTCAATAATAACGCTTCGTCAACACGAGGATACGAGTCCTTAATTGCCTGAGGGTACTCCTCTACAATCGCAGAGATCTGTTGCCCCCACACAATATTTCCAGACTCCAGCCGCTGAATCAATTCAGCACTCGTACTTTGCAGATACAAAGTTTCCTGACGCAGCGAAATCTTGCCTGATGCAATTAATTCCGTTTCTTCTCCCAAACCATCAAAAGCCTTCACTGGAATTCCGCCAAGATCAACATGCAGCAAACACGTTCTTGTCGGGAAATTTGCCGAGGTCAGCGCAGCCGTGTACAATGGTTGTTTTTGTGTCGGATTTTCGAAACAGGAAATCAGGACATTATCATCACGATCAATCCGGCGCATGAAACGTGAACCTCCCAAGACGGAATACATGCCGTTCAGATAAACCGAACCGACTCCCGGTGCGGAAGGACCTTTGCGGAAGAATTTATCGCGTTTACCGCCTTCATAAAAAAGGCTGCCATCCATAATGACGCCGGCGCTCCAGCGACACCCAATCGACCAGTCAAGCAAAGCACGCTGCACAACCTCACCCCGTGCAAAGAATTCTCCAAGGAAATGCACTTCAGTCATCCCGAGGATCATTGGTTTTTCCGGCGTTGAGTATTCGTCGGCAAGACGACGCAAAGTGCGAACGCCCTCCAATGCGTCACTCTCCAACAATGAACGCCCGTAAGGATGATGAGTGAAACCATCGCAGTACTTCATTGCGCCCAAAGCGAAAAACTGTCCGGTATAGCCGTTTCCATCAGAGGCGTAATCCATCGTTTGATTCATCAATACCGGCATCTCTGGAGCGACACTCTTGACTGCGGGATAGGCTTCTTTGAAGTAATATTCCAGAAGACCATCCGGATTGATATACAGGTTTGACTCGTTCATCAGTTCGAGCGCGGCGATCTTTCCTCGATACCTATTGGCAAAGGCTGAGCAGAATCGGGCAAGCGCCCCTTCTGGCGGAGCGAAAAGAAGTTTGCGCTGCGATTGTTCTTTGCTATACCCCATTACCGCAGAACGCCTGCTGAATGATGAAATGTCTCGCCCCTTGTTACAAATCCAGAAGCCATCCGCATCTTTCCCTGCCCGTTTATTATCTTCTTCCTGTTTCATATTTAACGGGTATGCCGGAATGCAGGGGATCGAAGTGCAACCATGCCTGAGAGCAGCTTGGATCAGACGGTCCATATTTGACTGCTCCCATGTGTAAACGCCTTCCTGCGGTTCGACATCTTCCCAATGCCAGATCATGCGTTGCACACGAAATCCGGTCTGATAGCACATGTCAAAAAACTCATCCGGCGACCAGTAGCCACGCCAGTTAAAATACAGGTAGGGGCCAAACCCCATGCCATAATGCATCCCCACTGTAAAATCCACCGGCGCTGCAATGGTACGCAAGTCCGTCAATACCGTAAAACGTTCCCGCCCGATGCCCAGACTCTCGCCTGTTGCGGGATCAGTAATGTGAAGCGTTGCCAGGTACGCCCCCCGCCGTAATTTCCCAAGCGGAATCGTTCCCTCTTTGACGGAAGGACTAAGTGTTGTTGTGTTTTTCCAAACATCCTCCATCTTGTTGTCCCGGGTCAAGTCGTTCAGCGTGAGTCGCATTGCGACATCACGGTTTTTCTCAGCATCTGCGCTCCAGACCAGAGTGACAGGCTTTTCAGCAAAATGGATTCCCGTTGTCGATTGCGGTAAAAGTACAGCTTCAACAGAACCGGAGCGTACAGACGCATCATGTGCTTCGACCGTCCAGCATACATCATCAACCCACAAGTCGAACGGCTCTTCTCTCGTACTTGCGATTTCGGCACGAACCTGTGTGTAACCCGTTTGTGCGGGAAGAATGCCGCGAATTTCTCTCCACTCGCCATCCACATCACCATTCAGATGCGGGGCAAACGGATTGGGGCCGTTGTTCGGTTTCGGGCAAATGCCTGCTGTGAATTTTACTCCAGCGTGACTGGCACGAATCCATAACGAAAATTCGCTTTTGGTCTCTTCTGGCAGGATCTGTGGTTGAAAGGCGATCACCGCGCGGCATCTGCCAGGAATTTTAATAAACTTCAGTGAACGCCCGCCATTATGTGCGACAGTATCATCAATAACAGGACGCGGTGGCACTTCATCCGGTAACGGTACAACCTGTCTGCCCCTTGGATACGCTTCGGTTTTTATAACTGGAGACATCCAGCCCGGATAAAAAGGCTCTCCGCCAAGCCCTAACTCAAACGAGCCATTTGTCAGCAGATTCTTCCCTGCAGCGCGATGCCCCATGATTGTTTCCTTTCCGGCTGCCGACATCGTTGGCATTTCAGACTCCAGTCCGTAGACCAAAGACTGAACGCCGATCAACACTCCGGCCACCCAGATTTTCCATCCGCAACATTTCATCCTCATTCCTTTCTTTCCAAACAGATGCAGATCATTTCATTCAGGCATTCTGTTATTTTTTCCAATCATCTGGGCGAAAAGGAGCAGTAGAAATTCCTACTGTTCGCAAGATTACCACACAGATTACTTATTTACGCATTCAGCTCATACGACTTGTCATGACACAATGCACCCTGCCGCGTACTCCAGACGCGTATCGGCACTGACTTG
>QKHZ01000148.1 GCA_003249795.1 bacterium
CCTTATCAGGCTCCCGACCCGTCTTCCGGCGTTGCAGAGTCTTACCGCATGACCCGCGCACGGATGGCGGCGATGAACCCGAACCCTCCCTCAATCCTGATCAGCAGCTGCAAGCAGGGCGAAGGAAAAACCCTCACGGCCGTAAACCTGTCACTCTTTGCTGCAAAAGACAGGACACGAAAAATCTGTCTTGTGGATATGGATCTCAGAAAACCCGGAGTCGCCTCGCTTTTGGGGATCGCACCACGCGAACACGATATCCTGAGCGTGCTGCGCGGTCGCAGCGCAGTGGAAGACGCCCTCGTATACAGTGAAGACGACAACCTTTATGTCCTGCCCGCATTCTGTCAGGATGAAGGCGGCGGCGGATATCTGGAAGGTGCGCGGGCGACAGAACTGCTAGCATGGCTACACGCACGGTTTGAACTGACACTGATCGATACGTGCCCGGTATTGACAACTTCTGACCCTGCGGTATTAGGCCCACGCGTCGGCGGGGTTGGTCTGGTCGTTCGCTCCGGAAAGATCAGAGGCCGGATCCTCAGACAGGCAGCAACCGGACTGCAGGAGATGAACTGCCGCGTTCTTGGCGCCATTTTGAATGATTGAAATGTAGAATAGTTTTGAAACAGGAGAGTATCAATGTATCTGGACCATTGGCAAATGCAACAGCGCCCGTTTGACTGCAACCATGCCCCGCGCATGTTTGTCCCGGTTGAATCGGCGATGGTGGCATTGACAAAGATCCGCTACGCACTCTCGACCAGCCTTTCGGCAATCTCGGTAACAGGGCCTGCCGGAACCGGTAAAACCGAACTGATCCGGATGAGTCTGGAAGAACTGAACCATTCGGGATGGAAAACCGTGTATGTGCCGAACACAAACCTGCCACCAGAACGCCTCGTGTCGCTGCTGGGTTCATTTCTTGGCGCAAACACAAAGCTGCCTCCGTTGGATAGGTTGTTGATCCGTCTTCAAACCATGCTGGAAAAAGGCGTCCGCGTCTGCCTCGCTTTCGATGAAATGCACACAGTCGGCAATGCAGAGACGTGGGAGCTGATCCGGATGCTGATGAACGTCGAAGCGCATGGACGGCAGGCATTGAATATCATTATCGCCGGACAATCCGACCTCGAACAGGTTCTGGATGTAACACCATCTGTCGCTACACGCCTGACGCTTCGGATTCGCCTGGCCGCATTCTCATCAGAAGAAACGCAGCAGTATATCCTCTATCGCCTGAAGGTTGCCGGATGCACACGCGGACTGTTTACCCGGCAGGCCGCCGACAGCATTTTTTCCTATTCGCGTGGACTTCCCGCACGCATCAACCGGATTTGTGATCTGGCACTACTGACAGGATTTGGAGCTGGGGTCGAAAAAATCGGCCCAGAACTTGTGCATGAAGCCGCTATCGAACTCGGCTTTGAACAACCACCTGCAGCACAAAGAACTGCAACTGCAGCATCAAACCCGGCATCAGCTACATCTGTACCCTCAACAGCAGAAGAAGATATTCTTGCCAGCGTCGGCTTTTCAGCTGCGGCAACAACAACGAATCCCCCAGCATCAGACCCAACCGCATTGGGCGACTGCAGTGACGACATTCTAGCAGGGCTATAGAGTCGCCCATTGTTTTACACATTACAACTGAATATCCTGCGAGATAATTTTTGTGTTGAACCACATCCGTTACGCACAGGGACAAAAAAACATGCTCCGCGAAAACGCTGAAGCATGTTCAATAATATGAATACCGAAGCGCAGTTACAGCCAAAGATCATCGGCTGCAAAACAGGACTACCGGTTATTAGAAGTCGCTATCATCCGCAGACGCCGGTTCCGAGTCACCTGAGGGTTCCATCCCACAGATTTTCTCTTCCATCAGCTTGCCCGGTTTGAACGTCACAACCTTTCGTTCAGGAACCATAACTTCCTGACCAGTACGGGGATTGCGCGCTTTGCGAGGCTTGCGAGTACGGACTTCAAATACCCCGAAATTCCTGAGCTCCAAGCGCTGCTCGGAAGAAAGGACATCGATAATGCCATCCAGCGTCATCTGCACAATCCGCTTGATGTCGGTCTGCCGCATGTTCATTTCTTTGGCGATTTTCAACACCATGTCGTTCTTGGTCACGCTCAGAACCCCCTATTCATCCGGTAAATATTAAAAAGCCCGTCTTAACGCCTCAGGGCTACTCAGCTTTATTCGTCCGACTTTTGTACCCGCATTTACCGACATGCGTTTACTTATTGCCTTACAAGGTGTTAGCATATCTGCCAATGGAAAACAGTCAAGGGAAATTTTTACGCTGATTTCATTTTCCCGCATTCTTGGTAAACACTGACTTGCTTTTTTTCCGACTCGGACGAATAATAAGAATCGTGCAGGATGTCGGGATTTCCCAAGAAAAAGCGCACAAAGGCCGATGCGCAAAACAGGTTGATGGATCAGAAGATGCAAGATCACAGCGGGTCTATATTGGGTGGATTTCTACTAAAAAAAACGCTGGGCTCCGGCGGAATGGGTTCTGTGTATCTGGCAGAAGACACCTCCCTCAAGCGTCCGGTCGCAGTCAAGTTGCTGGCAGCAAACCTTGCCAGTGACCCGATTTTCGTCGAACGTTTTCTGCGTGAAGCGCGCAGCATCGCCGCCATCCGCCATCCGAATCTGATGCATATCTATACTGTCGGAGAAGATACAGGAACGCACTTCTTTGTGATGGAGTACATTGAAGGCAAAACGCTTGGACAAATTCTGGGCGCACGAAAACAGCCGCTGAACCTCTCGTCCGCGCTACGTGTCATTGAGCAGATTATGGACGCGCTGAAAAAAGTACATGAAGCCGGAATCATCCACCGCGACCTCAAACCCGGCAACATCATGATCGACAGCGACCAGCGTGCGATTCTTGTCGATTTCGGGCTATCGAAAGATACGACTGACGAAGGGCTTACGCAATCAGGAATGATTCTGGGCACGCCCGACTACATGGCTCCCGAACAGATTGAAGCAGCTCCCGTCGACACATGCACAGATATCTATGCGCTGGGAATCATCCTGTATGAGATGCTGACCGGCCGCACTCCCTTCCACCAGCGTAGCGCCATCATGACCATGCGCTCACATTGCGAAGACCCGATCCCGTCTGTTCTTGAAAAACGGCCGGAACTGCCACCTGAAGTGGAGCTGGTCTTACAGAAAATGCTGACCAAAGATCCCCAAAAACGGATTGCATCAATTGAAGAGCTTGCGGCAAACCTGCTCTCCCTGCACCGGAGCGCAACACTTAAGCGTCTGGCTGGCGGTTTTCTGAAAACAGAAACACTCCAATCGACCATGACCGTCCACGCAAATACCGATGCCGCAGCGATCAAAGCATCTTCACACAAAAATACTGGCGCAAACCGTCCCCCGTTGCCTCAGCCAGATTCGCCAAACAAAAACAACCGGTTGCTTCTTGCCGCAGCCGGTGTCATTATCCTTCTGCTGGTCTGGCTGATTCTCAAGCCCAAACCAGCAGCGAATCAACCGACCCAAAACCAGACCACGCCGTCAACCGATCTGCCGGTTGCAACCGACCCGATTGTAGAAACAAAACCGGAAGAACCAGATGCAAGCGATTTGAGTCAACCAGACGATTCTTCAGTCACAAATAATCTGCCGACCAAAACGCCGACAAACCAACTGCCTAAACTGGCAGAAGGCGAGACGGCTCTTCTCAACCACTCGCATCTTGATCCGGAAGGAAAACAACGGCAGATCCGTATTGTCAAATCAGCAGACGGCTCTCTGCGGATCGACATCGCAGTCGAAGGCAAAGGCACAATATCCGCACCGATCCGAAAAAACACCGACGGTCTATTGATCCTCAAAAATCCGCTTCAGCTTGATCTGAAGAGGCGGAAACTTGTTGCAAATATGCTCAGAATCATCAACCGCCAGTTTTTAGGCAATAACCGCCCATAGCAACTCCCACAACAATGACAGTCACCCTTCATATTTATCCACAGAGAAAGAGACACGATTTTAAAATTGACACGCAATCCATGCCCTATATGCTGTACAAAAAAAGAGGAAACAATGGATCAAAATCAAAATACACTCGGGACGGTGACCCCATCCCCAAAACGTCGTATTTATAAAATCATCGGTGTGAATTTGCTTCTGCTGCTGATCGGGCTGCTGATTCTTGAGCTTGTCTTCGGTACGTGGTTTACCCCCAACCACACAGACCAGCTACATGTTCCCCGCAACGAGCGCATCTATTACGATGCTTCGCAACTGTATGCAGGTGGAAGCTCGCGCGTTCTCTACACCCGTGACAAGTACGGCCTGCGCGGCAACTACGGTTCCCCCAAAGAGATCAAGATCCTCACCATCGGCGGCAGTACGACCGACCAGCGATTTGTCCCCGATGGACAAACATGGCAGGATGTCATCGCACAGGAGTTTCTTGAAAAAGACAAACGCAAAGTGAATATCGCCAATGCCGGTTGCGATGGGCATAGCACCTTCGGACATCTGGCCAGCTTTCAATACTGGTTTCCCCGGATTCCGAATCTGCATCCGAAATTTTATTTATTCTATGTCGGCGTAAACGACTATTACCTCTCGAAAGCCCGAAGCTTTGACACTGTTGCAAAACGCAGGCTGAAAGAGGGACGAATGAAATTCAGCATCAACAGCTACCTGCGCGAGAACAGCGCATTTTATCACCTCGGCCGCACGCTCTGGGGAATCTGGTACGCACAAGTCAACAAGGCAGGCCACCACAGCCTAGACTTTTCCAAACAGCAATGGACTGACACGCCGCTGCTGACCAACCACTGCGAGCTGGCCGCGCCGTATTGCAGAATGTATGCAGACCGGCTGCGGGAGCTTGCAACAGCAGTGAAGGATCTCGGCGGAATTCCGGTTTTCGTCACACAGGATTTTCATGTCTACAAGAAAACGAAAGGCGGGATTGTCGGAATCACCACAAACGCGGACTCCTATCAGGGAACGGCTTGTAATGGCCTTGACCAGTACTATATCATGCGCGAATTGAACAACACACTGCTGGATGTCGCAAAAGAAACCGGCAGCATCGGAATTGATATCAGTTTACTCGTTGACTGGGAAGATGCAGACTTTTACGATCAGGCGCACAACACGCCCCAAGGCGCCCGCAAAATCGGCGAGGCGATCTACAAGGGTCTGCGTGATCCTGTTCTGGCTGAATTGAAAAAGTGATTCAATGAGTTGAGCGGAATTTTTAATGACGTTCGCTCAACGACTCGAACGATTCATAATCCGGTCCGGCAAAAGTCCGAGTCTGCGTTGTGCGACTTCAAGAAGAAACAGCAGCAGCAGCGGAATCAGCACCCACGGATCCATCGGCGCGTACCGCTGTTCGGCATCCAGCCCTTCCTGATCAAACACATCGTCCGCACTCACCAGCGTTGTGCCGCCAGTTACCTCCGCCAGCATTGCAAGACGTTTTTGTCCAGAGACATTTCCGGTCGGCATGAACTCTGGGCTGTACGGCATCGTCGCCGCCGGCGCCTTCAGCACCTTGCCATTATCAAGATTGAGCACCGGCAAATAATGTCCCGGCGTATCAAGATCCGCATCCGCAACGGCAATCGTCGGAGAGATCCATGTCAGCGCAACTGAACGTTTCGGCAGCGTTGCTGCAGTCGTGATGCTTTGACCGAATGGGGTACCACTTTCCGTTTTCACCGGATCAATATCGTCAATCTCGCACGAGTCCTGCGGCGGCAGCAACTCAACACTCAGCGTCCTTGAGCGAAGCTTCTGCGCCTGCTCAGGCTCAAACTCAAACGCGATTTGTGCATGTCCGCGGTCACTGATCACGGTCGCCTTTCCCTGCCCGCTCTGAATTCCGGCAGCAACCAGCCGGACCAGATTGATCAGCATCTGCGGCGAATGTTTCCAGTTAAACAGCGCACCTGTATTCGGACCATCGACCTCGGCTGTTACAGCGGCAACTGACGCCCTGCCCTTCTGCCAGAAGGAAACCACAGGTGCTGCATAATCGTCTGCAGTCATCAGCGCGCAGCTTGCGCCGGGCCGCAATGAGCTCAAACTGTAGCCGCCGACTGAGGGGCCGATTGAAAAGCCGGGAAGCTTCAACCGCACAAGATCGGGCAAGCCTTTTGTCCCGGTCTCTTCTCCCACAAACCCTCGCCGTGAAATCCGGATCACCTGCTGACTGAACATCCGTGGCAATTCACCGGCCGAGGTTGTGAAATAAATCTCGCCCTTCCCGGTAGCAGCCAAATCCTTCAGAAAACCGGCGTCGCAGTCTCCCTCGGTTCCGAGCGCAATCACCCCGACCGTAATCCCCTCGCCAACAAGCTCCGTCGCCAGATCCAGACACCCGTCCTGCTCTTCCGAGTCCGCCGCATCAGCAAAGATCAGGATGTGACGAGTCGGAAGTTTTGACTTACGGATCTCGCGGGCCGCCGCATCAAGGCCGGTCTTGACAAAAATCCCTCCGCCCATACTTTCAATCCGCATGATCGTATCGACCAGCTTGCGCGTATCATCCGCGCGCACCAGCGGAACGACCACATGCTCCGCAGAATCAACGGCGATCACGCTGACCTGATCGGTTGGCGACAACAGCTTCACCGCCTCGGCCGTTGCCGCATCAGCCAGATCCATCTTTGTCTTGCCGCCGGAAACAGGCGCCATCATCGAACCGGAGCGGTCAAGAACCGTCACCAGCGCCAGCATCCCGCGCCGTTGCTCTTCACGAAGCTCCATCGTCACCGGCAGTACCGGATCGAGCGCTGACTTATGATAGCCTCCCTGCCCGAACGAGTTCTTTCCTCCTGTCACAACCAACCCGCAAATGCCCCGGCTGACAGCGAGCGCCAGTGAAGACACCGCGCGATCACCGATTTTATCCAGCGGCATATTCTCCAGAATCACAACGCGGTAGGGAGAAAGTTTTGCGGCAGAGAAATCAACTTGGCCGGCAAGCTTGCGATCAAACGGAATCGCAGACTTGCGCAACAACTGGTCAAGAATCCCTTCCTGCTGCTGCATCCCCACAACCAGCACCCGCGGAGATGAGACGACTCGCAACAAGCCAACCGAACGGTTGTTTTCCGGCCTCGGGTCGTTTTCCCGGTCAACAGTCAGAGTATATTCCAGCGTTCCTTCAGAATCAGCGATATCACGAACGACAAAGGGATTCGCACCGGGATTCAGCTTTACCGTCTGGTAAAACAATATCCGCCCGGGGCGTGAGAGCCGCACACGCGCCTCTGCCTGCATCGCACTGTCGACGGAAAAGCGAACCAGATACGCAGCGGCCGTAACGGCCTGTTGCGGCGGAGTAACTTCACCTGCAGCGACATCTTCAGCGCCGGACTTCTCAAGCGAGCGCACCCAGACCGGCATCCCACCGAGCGTTGCCAACACATCGGCAGCAAGCGGATCGCGACCGGTATACAACCCGTCACTCAGAAGGACAACCCGGCTCCGTCGCGTTTTCAACCGGCGTTCCGCAACAAGCTCCAGAGCCCTTGCAATATCACTGGCGTGTTCTGCCGCCGGCAAGTCATCCGGTATCGAAACGGCTGTCTCCACCGGTTCCTGCACAAGAGAAGCAGACCGTCCGAAAGTAACCAGAGCGATCCGGTCATACTGCCCTCGGTTTGATGAGCGGCTGAGCAGTTTCAACAACTCGGACTGGGAGCTCAGCCCTTCAGCATCAATCGACGCCGACCGATCAACACAAACCCACACGTCCAGCCCCGGCTCCATCTGTTTCCATACAGGCCGAGCGAGTAACACAACCAGCAAAACAAACAATGCACAACGGATCACCCGCAACGTCTGGGTCTGTCCGGCGATGCTCCAGCGCAACACCAGTGGCAGAAGAAATAAAAGCAGAAGGCACTGCGGCCATAAAAACGTCACGCCCCGCCCTCCCGTTTATCCAACCACCAGTTTACAAACGCACTCAATAAAGCAAGAGCCGCAAACAGGCAGCTGAGCCAGACTCGCCGGTCTTTTGACAAGTCATCTTCCACATCATTCCCACGCCCACGGCTTTTCGTTGCGCTACAGATTCTCAAATCACTTTCCGCCGGTGATATCGCTTGAACAGCCAGAAGCGTTTCCTCATTTTCATCCATTTTCCCGTTCAGTTCGGCAGCAGTTGTATCAGCAAACGACAGAGTATATACACCTGCATGAAACGGCATTGCATGCACAAGCATGGATGCATTTTCCTGCAGGTTTAAATCGTTTTCCGAAGCAGGTATGGATAAATCCTGAATGTCGCAAGCAGAATAAACAAAACGCAGCGCATGAGGCACAGGCTCTGTTTTGCGCAACGAATCACTTTTCCAGACCAATGCCTGTCCGGCTAAAAAGTTTGTCTGTTTCACTCCCGGCTGTTGTTCACGAAGCAGAGTTGCTACCCGATGAAAAAAGACCGGCCATGCGGCTGAACGGTGCAGATTGCCTTTCGCCAAGACTATATTCACCCCAAGTGATTTGTCTTTCATCCATCCGATCAGCGGGATATCACCGCATTGCACAAGCGGCATCGCATCAGTAAAGCCTTCCTGCTTCTCTGCGCACGGCCAGACAATGCCTTCAAAGTCGACATCACGCAACAGCGGATGCGCCAGATCCGTCACATAGGGTCCAGTCAGAAAAACCGGTTTCTCCGGCATCGGTAAAAAACGCAGTGTAAATCTTGCGGCAGATCGGATCGATGCAACAGGTTGATCCGTAACAATCAAGTCAACCGGCGCAAGTGCAACAAGAGACAGCGAGTCCGACTCTGTGGATTCGTTTTTTAATTCATCCGCCGCAAGTTCGATATACGCCGCCCGAAGCGCGCGACACACCGCCGCATTCGCATCAGCATCATTCAACTGAACACGGGCACGCAACCGTGCAATCGGCTCAGGAACAAGACACACCACCGAATCGGCAGCAAGAACATCTTCTTCATCGTCACTGACAATCTCTGCACAAATCGCACCTGTGCCCATAGGCAATACAAACGAGATGTCCTGTTTCTGTCCTTTCTCAACCGTCAGCGACTGTTCCAGCAGAACGGAACTTTCCCCGTTTGTTTTCTGGTCAAACGACGGCAGGGCTTCGACGTGCACCGTAACTGACGCCTGCCTCTCCGAGAAATTCGCAACCGTCAGCGATATGTTCTCCGATAATCCTCGCTCATCCCAACAGCGGAATGCAGAAACAAACGCGAGATTTCCACCGCGGCCTGCGACAGTATGCACAACCACATCCGGCATTTCTTCGATTCCGTTTTTCGCATTATCTGAAGAAAAATCCAGATCCGTAAAAAGATGTATATCAGCGCTATCTGGGGAAACCTGCCGAACCAATGAAAACGCGGCGTAAAGATCCATCGCCGGTGAAAGCGGATGATAGTTTTGCACTGCTGTCCGTGCAGCGTCAGCACCGTCGTCCGGTGTCGCCAGCATCCGTGGGGTCTTACCTGCAGCAATCACCCATGCGCCGGTGTCTTTACCATGGTCATCCAGTACACGAAGCGCGTCTTCCCGAACACGGATCGGGTTCTGACGGCTTTGCATACTGAGGCTGTCGTCAAGGAGAATTACAGGCGCGCGCTGCACAAGAGCGCTCCAGTAGGGCGCCGCAATCGCAAGCGACAACAGCAGCGCTGAAAGTAAATCAAAAAGAAGACTGCGTGTAATCGGAGGGCGTTGGCGCTTTCGTCCGCCACGTGTGGCAAGTTCTTCCGCATCCCATAGAAAAAAAGCGGTGACAACCTGCTCGCGATACCGCTGATAAAACAGATAGATCACGCCGACAACGGCGAGAGACAGCAGCGCTGTGAAACCGGAAAGTGAAGCAAATCCGAATCCACTCATGCAGGCTCCACAACAGCGTGTTTTAAGAATGCATCGAGAAACCACCCTTGCGGCTTCTCCGAAAAGTCTGGGATCGCATCAACCGGCTTTCGCCCGTCATTTGGTAAAAGCGATGAAGCGGCCGCAGGCGCTGTCAACTCCACCAGCGTCGCGTGCTGACGACGGATAGCATGTGAAAGCATTCCGATATGGCCTGCCAGACGTTCTTTATACTGTTCAAGATGAACCGCCCGTACATGCAAATCGCGCTTGCGGTCAAGAGTGGTCGCGTCCACAAGCCTCATGCTTCCGCGTAATTCCGGATCGCGTTCCTGTTCGGCCAGAATCTGGATCACGATCAGGTTTCCCGCGCCACGCGCGGCTTGCGCAATCAGCCCATCCATCTCCTGCGGAAACAGAAAGTCGCTGATTAGAACCCGAGCCGGACGACCTCCAACCTGTGACCAAAGACTTGGCACAAGCCCGCCGCCATCCCCCGGTTCATCAAACGTGAGTTTTTGCATTGCCGCAGCGACACCCGCGCCAGTATGGCGAACCGACTGTGCAGTCAGCGCAACCTGCCCTCCCGAAGCACGGCATACACCCGACAGAAACGCCGCCACCGCCACGGCGAGTTCAGCCTTGGCTGGATACGCGCCCATACTTGCGGAGATATCAACAATCACATCCAGCACAGGAGAGAGTTCTACACGGTACTGCCGGATCACAAGCGCGTCACTGCGGGCAAAAACGCCCCAGTCGACACGGCGCAGATCGTCACCAGGCTGATACTCGCGATAGTCATGAAAATCGAGCGAGGTGCCGCTTTCATTGCCGAGATTGCATCCGGTATCGGCCCGATGCCGGTGGGAGGACGGCGTCAGCTGATAGTTTGCTGCCAGTGCATTCATCCGCCAGATCCGCGCCGCACGGTGCGAACCGTCCGCGCTTTTCCCCGTCACGGTTTCATCACGGGTAGTTTGTGCATGGCGGGGATCCTCAGCGCTCATACAGTTCCTTCATCCGAATCGGGGATAAGTCCTTCTTTCTTCAGGTCAATCGTAATCTCTTCGGCCTGTCCCACAGAAGAAGCATCAACAGACACAGACGGTGATGCAGAAACAATTGCAGATTCTGACGCGCATGGCAACACTGCGTTCACGATCTTTTTTTCACGGACAAGTGCAGAGACTTCGCGGTCCTCACGAATTGCCGCCAAGATATGAATAAGAAACATAATTCCTGCCGGAATCAGCACAACCAGCGAAGACAAAACAGCAACGACCAATCGTTCATTCATCAGGCGAAATGAGTCACCCAAAAATCCCATCGCAGTTGGCGGGCTGATCAACCACGTCCACTGTGGCCAGTGAAATACCTGAGAGACAATCATAATAACCAGTCCCAATATCGACCAGAGCAGCGCCAGCGTCAGAATTAATATACTGCGCGGCAAACGCAATCCGATACTGCGCAACCATTCGCATGCAAGGATACAACCGGCGATCAATGCCTCAAACTGAAAGACCCACCCAAGCGAAAACGTAGAAATTTCTTCGTCAAACGCATACCGCAATCCTAAACGGTCATACTGTAAGCCTGATAAAGCAGCAGCCCCGACAAACAGGAAAAGATGAAAACACAGATATGCATACAACCGTCCTCGTCCCGGATACAGTAACATCCGTTTGATAAATGAGCGCGGCCATCCGGCTTTCAACCTCATCGACAACGTCTCTTCCGTATCGGCAATCAGTAAAAATCCAACAATAAAAAAACTGATTGCCACAATCGCAGCAGGACCCGAAATAATCATCACTCCGTGCGACAGTGACACATCAAAAAGAGAAACCAAGCATGGAGCAAAAAAGATGCAAAGATAACTAACCAGCGTAAAGACACTGAGCGCAATACGTGGCTTTGCTTCCCGGTTGTCTGTCGTGAAACTGAGCCGGCAAACAGCAACCGTATATAAGAAATACAACGCAGGGATCAGATGAATCAGAATTACTGCATTAAATATTATAAATTCATCCTCACGAAACAGCCTGCCACGCGAGCCCTCCATCGCAAAAACAGCCTCAAGGCTTGAGATCCCAACGCCTGCGGCAAAGAGGCCGAGACTGATCAGGCGCAGGCGTTTCTTTCCCCGCATTGAAACAAACAGTATACCCAGCATCATCGACGTCACACTCAGCACGACCAGCGATACAAGGCAGTACGCCATCACATCGACCCCGACGCCGCCCAGCATATACGCCACCGTCAGCCCCGGAGACGCAGCAGCCAGAAACAGCATCGAAACGGACAGGCCGCTCAGGATCTTGCCACGCACAAACTGCGCAGGTGTCAGGCGGCTGATAAACGCAAGCTCAGTCGAATGGTTTTCCAGTTCCTCGGCCAACTTCTCCTGCATCAGATACGGCACGCCGCCGCCCATGAAAAAGCCGAGACCCGAAACGAGAAACGCAAATAGTTGCGAACCGATATTTACTTCAATCGATGCAACAAGCGCACAGATCACCGTCGTCGCAGTCGCCGCAGCCAACCCGAGAAAAAAGACAATCAGAAATACTTTCGAGCGCAGCCAGCCGCGAATATCCTTCAGCAAAACCGGATTCAAATGATAATCGATCCAGTCATACAGCCGCGCAAAAAACGCAGGCTTGCCCGCTTGCCCGTCGCGCGGTTCGTCACCCGATTCATTCAAACTCGCACTGTCAACCCGAAACGATGCCGTCTTCATGCGACAGTCTCCCCTTTATTGGTCAGGCTCATGAACGCGTCCTCAAGGTCTGACGACATTGCATGAAAATCCAGAACCGTAAACTCGGCGGCAATCACTTTGCGCAAAATCTCGGCACGATGATGCGCCTCGCCATCATACACAAACACCACTCCAAGCGGGTCAGCCTCTGCACGCACCAC
>QKHZ01000178.1 GCA_003249795.1 bacterium
CAGCGTTTGAAAAAGCACAATAAAGGCTTGGAACTGCGCAAATATTGCAGCAACGAACGCAAACACACCATGCACAAAACCAAGAAATAATCCATGCACAAGCGGGCAGGCAGTCATGTTTGCCCGCTTGCGTATTGATTGCCGGTTTGTATGTAACAATGGTGCAATAATACGCATGGTTTCGGCTGTCTGGAAATTTGGGGATTGACTGGCAGTCGGTGCGCGGGAAAAGGCAAAACGTAAATTTTTGCAAAACAACTTTTCTCGAGCAAAATTTTGTTAACCAGATTCTGTGTTTGCAGTAATTTATAGTTGTCGTCAGCTCTATTCAGAGGAGGGCCGACACAACGGGCAGTATGAGATAAACGTCGCCGGTAAAGCAGAGGGGGGGCGCCAGGCAGGAGAAATCCTGCTCGGTTGAATTGGGGCCGGCTCTGTTCGCATGGAGGCGACATGGAAACAGAAGTTGTCAGTATCCCTTCAAGCAGCCAAACAGCAGGCGATTCTGCTGCAGGTGCCTCTGTTACACTTCACCGTCGTGGTCAGGTGCAGATTCATGCAGATCCTGAGCTTATCGTTCGCGATTGCAATGTCATTTCATTATCTGAAAGCGGTTGCAAGATCGCTTTGCGCGAATACTTTGCAGGCGAGCTGTCGGTTGGCGACCGCATTACGCTGAAAACATCGATTCCACCGGGGCTGAATTTGCGGGCACGCTTGGCGACCCGCCCCGAGATAGTCCCGGACTGGGGTTGTATCCTTGTGCTGTCCTTCTGCCGGATTGATGAAGAAACCTACCGGCATATGATCGCCTTTATCCGCAACCTCTCCGCAGACGAGCGTGAGCGCAAGGGCCGCCGGTCCATTGCCCGCGACCGCCGTGCGCGCAAGCGGAAACTTCGCCGGAAATTTTTGCTGGCGGGAGTGGTTGCCGTTGCCTTCGGTTTGGGGATTGTCCTGTTTCAGGCGGTGACGTGGCTGCATACCAGCGGCTGGGCTCATGCGCGCAGTGCGGCAGAGTCGATCAGTGCACTTGGTAAGGCCGCGGCGATGACCGACGAGCAGCGTTTGGATTTGCTCAAGGCAAAGGCAAAAGACGGTAGCCTCCGAGAGTTGTTGCAGAGTCTTACGCCGGAGGACAAAAAGATGCTCGGTTCGCTTCTCGGCGGATCGGGTCTGCTTACGCCTGAAAAGCTGCAGAAGTTGCTGGGCGGTGCGGATAATAAGTCGGGCGCCTCGCTTTCTTCCGGATTTTCCAGTGGCGGCGGATTTTCCGCAACCGGCGCCGTTGGGTATAATGGCGGCTATAGTGGGCTTGGGCTTGACGCGGCAGAGTCGTCCGGCAACAGTGCCTCGGCTGAGAAGAAGGCAGGCAATGCGTTGTCCTCAGTCGCAGTCGACAGCGAGGCGGAGGAAAAGGCGCTTGAGTTGCTGCAGATGCTTCTGAATGGCAGCAGTTCTGATGGCACTGCGCTCAGCTCTGGAACCCGGAATGCCGCACTCTACAGCCTTTCGCAGGTGCTGACTACGTTGACTGCCGAGCAAAAAGTGACGATTGCCAAAACCCTCGGCACAGATGCCCTGAGCTTGATCACCGCTGCGACTGCTGCAACTGAGAGCGCATCCAGTTCTTCCAGCTCATCGACTACATCATCATCGACGACAACCGACAGTACGACACAGACGGCGACTGATTACCTGAATTCGGAGCTGAATGCAAGTACATCGAGTTCAACAACGTCGACATCATCCAGTTCGACCTCAACTTCGACAACGTCAACATCGACTTCGTCCTCTACGAGTTCTACTTCCGTGACGCCGACAGTATCGACTGTGACGCTGGCGAGTTCAAGCAATCCCTTTGGTTTGTCGGACAGCGAATATGCGTCGCTACTTACCGGACAGGTGCCTGATACCCTCAGCGAAAGTGATATCGCGGCGTTGAAAACACGCATCAATGCAATGCTTTCGTTGATGACGGCCGCGCAGAGAACGGAGCTGGTCAACAGCCTGACTTCCACCCAGCGCGCGCTGGTTGAAGCGTGGTACGACCAGTGAGTCAACCGCTACAGGGACATACGGCTCTTGTCACCGGTGCAGGCCACCGTCTTGGTGCAGCGATTGTATCCGCGCTTGCCCATAACCATGTCAACGTGATCCTTCATTACAATCACTCGGAAAAACAGGCGAAAGCGCTTGCGGCTGAGTTATCTGCCTCTGGTGTAAAGACTGCATTGTTACAGGCAGATCTGTCGGTTGCAGAAGAAGCGGACGGGTTGATGCTGCGTGCTGTTGACGCGATGGGGCCGGTTGATTTTCTGGTGAATAACGCGTCCGGATTTGCGGAGAACCTTCTGCAGGATGTGAGGGCAAAGGAGATCTGCCGCGACATGACGCTGGAGGCATATGCGCCCTTGGCGCTGGTGCGGGCGCTTGCTGCAGGTGGGCAACCCGCTGCGGTCGTGAATATTCTCGATTGCCGGATCGTGGATTTTGACCGCAAGCATATCTCTTACCATCTTGCAAAACAAGCGCTGTATTCGTTGACGCGGATGATGGCGGATGAGTTTGCGCCGGATCTGCGGGTCAATGCGGTGGCTCCGGGTGTGATCCTGCCACCGCCGGGTGAGGGCGAGGCGTGGCTGCGAAAAATGCGCATGACCAATCCGCTGCAGGCAAACGGGACGCCTGAGGATGTGGCCGATGCTGTCTTGTTTCTGCTGCAGCAAACCTTTATCACGGGGCAGGTGATCTTCGTTGACGGCGGCCGTCATTTACACGGGCAATCGGGATTTCCTTCATAAAAATGAGTCTACATTTTCATGCGTTCGTAAAGGAATGCTTAGGCATCCCGATCAAACCGCCTATATCATCTTGGTTGGATTGCAATGCAGCTTTATCTTTTTCAAAGTGGTTTGATTCAAACGTTCCGGCATCTGCTCATTGCTGACGCGGATGACGGGATTCCGTTTACCGTTCCTGTTCCATTTTATCTGATTCGGCATCCGCGCGGGAATGTCCTGTTTGATACCGGACAGTCGCATGACTGCATCGGGCAGGCGGAGCGGCTGGCTGCATCGGCAATGACGGTGAATTATCTTCCTCTGATGACGGAAGAAGATTATATTGTTCCTCAACTGAGTAAGCTTGGACTCACTCCGACAGATATCACACATGTAATCGTATCGCATCTTCATTCCGATCATTTCGGGGCTGTTCATGAATTTCCGCATGCAAACTGCATTCTTCATGCACGCGAACTGTCCTCCAGTCACAGTCCTGAACTTCAAAAGATAAACTGGTCACTTTTGAAAACCGATGAGGATTACGATCTGTTTGGGGATGGCAGGTTAGTGATTGTATCGACCCCCGGCCATTCTCCGGGGCACCTGTCTGTTCTGCTGAGTCTTGAAGGATGGGGGGCTGTGCTTCTGGCGGCTGACAGTATTTATACGCGGGAGATTCTTGATGGTGGTTGTCTTCCCGGCGTGATGTATGACAAACAGGCTACGGTAGACACGATTGAGCGGATCCGGAAGATGCAGCAAAGCGGCGTGCGGATCATCACCGGACATGATCCGGATGACTGGGCAACATTTAAAAAGACACTGAATTTTTATAATTAGTCTTTCTCGTGATCACACACTGTTGTGTGAGGTGATCATAAAAATCTCTTTCTATCCGATTCTTGACTGATTTATCGTGTTACATGTATGCGGACATGTTTCTTTGTTTTAAACGGGGACAGTTTTGGTTTCTGTGTACGAAGTTCGGCGAGTTGTTTAATGATGTGATCAAATGTATTCATCCGTAATCGAATACACAGAAAATCAAATGGTAATTTTAAAATGCAATAGTATGATTTATAGCTCATGGGGAAAAGGTGAGGAAAGGCAGGTATGTCAGCACCGCGGATTTTAATGATCGAAGACAGCCCGTTGCAACGCCGCTTGATTGGCTCGTATCTGCAGACCATGAAAGCGGATGTTGATGTTGTGGAAAATGGCACTGCCGGGCTGGAAAGAGCGCTGTCTGGCGACTATGACCTGATCCTGTCGGATGTGGAACTTCCCGGCGTCAGCGGACTTGAAATCTGCGAAAAAGTCAACTCCACGCTGAAGCCCCCGATTCCTGTGATCCTGGCCAGTACACTCAGTTCTGATGCGGATATCGAACGTGGATTTGAGGCCGGCGCATCGGCTTATCTTCCCAAGCCGTTTAAAGAACATGAACTGCTGCAGGAAATTTCCCACGCACTTCAAAACAATCGCGCCCGCCAGCAGCAGAAAATTCTGGTTGTCGATGACAGTATGGTTATCTGCCGGTTGGTCTGTCAGGGGCTGCAGGAACTGGGCTTTTCTGTCTCCAGCGCATCGAACGGACACGCCGGTTTGCGTAAGGCGATCGAAGAAAAACCGGATCTGATTCTGACCGATTTGAACATGCCGGAAATGGGGGGCATGGAGTTATGCCGGTTACTCAAGAAAGACGCGAAGCTGCGTGAGATTCCGATCGTGGTCATGAGTGCAAATGGCGACCGCGGCACGATGCGCAGGATGATCAGTCTTGGGGCTGCTGCATATATCGTCAAGCCTTTCAGTAACGATCAGGTGGCGATCCTGATTGAGAAGTTACTTGATGATCACGTGCAGTTACTACGAAAAGACAAGGAACGCGCCGAACTTGAGCGGGAAATGATGCTGGGCTCGATCATGAGTCTTGTGCAGGCGCTTGAAGCCCGCGATAACTATACCGGCTCCCATTCCAAGAGCGTTGCCGAAGTTGCGACATTGATTGCCAAGGAGCTGGGGCTTTCCGAGTCGGATGTGGATTCGATCACAATTGCGGGCCGGTTGCATGATATCGGAAAGATCGGGGTGCCGGATTCGATCCTGCTGAAGCCTGGACGCTTGACGGATGAGGAATTTGATGTTGTCAAAAAGCATCCGGGGATTGGCTACGAGATTCTGAAGCCGATTGCAAGCCTGAAAGAAGCGATGCCTGCGGTGTTGCATCATCATGAAAAATATGCCAGCGGCGGTTATCCGTCGAACCTGTCCGGCTGTAAGATCCCGCTGTCGGCGCGGATTGTTGCGGTGGCGGATGTGTGGCACGCGGTCTACAGTGACCGGCCGTACCGGCCTGCGATGCCGCGTGAAAAGGCGCTGTCGATCTTACGTGAAGAGTCGGGCAAGGGGTTGTGCCCGCAATGTGTCGAAGCGTTTTTTAAAGTCGAGTCTAACGGCCTGATCCCGTTTGCCGAATCGCAGGCCGACACCTCACCAACTTGTTAAAAAAAGGCGTACCTGAAACAGGTACGCCTTTCTGCATTTCTTGCGGATTACAATCAACCATTACCACGAGTCTGTGCGGAACGGTGAAGCGGGCAGGCCTTCTTTGTTGTAGAGGTTGCAGCCTTCCGGATTCATCGAAAACGCGTAGCGGACAGCCACCGGCTTTTCGACTTCCTTGCTGCTAACCACGACGCTGTCGCCGTCAATGACTGCATCGGCCCAGACAAACTTCTTGTCTTCACCGGCGATAGCAAAGCGCTTGAGTTTTGCGCCTTTGTCTTCAACCGCAAGTTTCAGCCCGTTTTTCTTGCCGACCATCATGCCGCTGCCGATGTTGTCGAACTTGATGCGGATCTTGTTGCCTTCAACGACCGCTTCTTTATAGATCGGGCCGCTGTAGACAAGGTCTTTCTGGCCATAGTGCTTTGCCATGGCCCAGAGAGCCAGACGAAGACCGACGTCATACTTGTTTTTCGGGTGGATGTCGCGGGCTTCACCGATGTCGATGATGACGGCAAGGCCGGTGTTCGGAATCGCATCTAGTGCCTGAAGTTCAGCCTCACGAACGCGTGCGTATCCATTTCCGAGACCCGGGATATCGCTTGGTGCCTGATAGTTTGCAAGCTGGACGATGCCGAACGGGAACTCTTTGTTCCAGAGGGTGCGCCATCCGCCGATCAGGGCTTTGAGCTTGTGCAGATACGTGACGCCTTCACCGCCGTTGCTTTCGCCCTGATACCAGATTGCGCCTGCAAATGCCATCGGGATCAGCGGATGGATCATGCTGTTATAAATGCGGGTCGAGTCCTGATGGTCTTCGCGCGAGTGCGGAACCTGCGGCTGTTCATCGACGCGCTCACCGGCTGCGAGTTGTTTTTCCGCCATCGGGATCCATGCCTTCATCGCTTCAATCGCTTTGGCATATTCCGCTTTTCCGTCTTCTGTTGTCGAGTCCCAGCTGTTGACGCGTTTGGCTTCTTTATCGAGTTCGGCAACTGCGTTGAAGCCGACTGGTGGTGTCCATGGTTCAATCCGGGTTCCGCCCCACGAGGTCATCACGAGCCCTACCGGAACGTTGAGCATTTTGAACAGTTCGCGTCCGAAGAAGAAACCGGTTGCCGATGCGCTGGGAACGGTTTGGGGGGTGCTGACGTTCCAGACGTTGCCGTTTATTCTACAATCTTTTTGCGGCTGCGGTGAGTGCATGCAGGGAACGACGGCAAATCGGATCAACGGGAATTCCGCCGAGTCGATATCCGGTTGCGTGACCGGGCGCAGGCCTGACATGGTGTACTGCATGTTGGACTGGCCGCTGCAGATCCAGACTTCACCGATCAGAATGTTTTCGAGCGTGACTTCATTGTTGCCTTTGATGACCATCTTCTGGCCGGTAGTATTCATCGGCATGGGCCTGAGGGTGACCATCCACTTGCCGCTGTCATCTGTTTTCGTCGTCAGCGTTTGATCTGCGAAGGTGACGGTTACGGATTCACCCGCATTCGCCCAGCCCCAGACCGGAACATCCGCATCGCGTTGCAGAACCATGTGACTGGTGAAGATCGCAGCAGGCTTGACATCTGCATTGGCGGCGACAGCCACGCATCCGACCAGCAGCGCAGCCAGAAGAACACGAACCACTTTTTTCATCATCGCTCTCCTCTCAAAGTGAAACAATATTCCCTTACAAACGCATATATTTGGCATATATGCGCGACATGTAATTACGGTTCTGCTGAAGAGTGATAGCGCAGAATCCCGAGATTGGCACTTTTAAAATTTAACTATAGCACATAAAAACGGGTTTGCAGTTTTTTCATCTCTTTTTATTTCACAGAATCCTCTTTGCAGCATACATTTACAATATCTTTTGCGCGGGGAAGATTGTGTGGGGGGATAATGCTTGTGGCTGGAAGGAGTTGGTAAAACAGTGTGTTGCCGGATCAGGCCGGTTCGACAATCACGATTTTTCCGGCTGATTTCAGCTTTTTGGTGAGTAACTCTAAAATATCCTGACGGGAGATCATCCCGAGTTGTTTGCTGTGGGCGGTGAGGTTGTTTTTGTTGCGCGCTGCCCCAGTGAGGATATGGATGCGGTCGGCTGTCTGCAGCTTGCGGCATAGGTTCACGGCCGGGTTTTCCTCTTCCCAGAACTCGAGGTCTTCATCAAACAGGTTGTATGCCTGATTGAGTGTAACCACGCCTTCTGTAACGAGGTCGGCGCCTTGCAGATCCATTCCGGGCGGCGTAAAGCGCGAGGGTGATTCCGGCGTCGGTTGGATTGACTGGCCGGTTTCGCGTGCAAAGATCGACGCGGTCGTTCCGCCGCAGATCACTTTTTGACCGGCCGGAATCTTCTGGAACCGCTGCACGAATTTGATGTCATCCTCCGGACGGACTGGCGGGCCTGTCAGGATTACCAGATTTTGTGACGGGCGTGTGTGCAGAAGCACGGCGGTGCAGTCGTCATGTCCGTCGCGGTCGCGGAACACCGCTTCGCGGACGAGTTCATGCGGCAGCTCCTTTACCGGAAGCCGCGCGGCCAAGTGGTCGCTGCAGAAGTCTTCCACGCCTGCGATGCTCCAGACCCGTAATCCTGCTTGTCCGCGTCCTGATTCGGTGATCCCGTCACTGACGAGCAATATCGATTCTCCCGGCTCCAGTTTGATGCGAAACTCTGCCAGACGCGGTTCGGAGACCGACACCGGATCAAGAACGGTCGCGCTGTTTCCTGACAAATACAACGGCGGCGGGATGTCATAGGTCACGGCTGTGCAAACGCCGTCTGTCCGCAGTTGCGCGACGATGAATGCAGCAAATGGCTGGTCGGGTGCGCGGTTCTGTTCCATGACGTGGCGCAAACGCACGGCGGTCTTGCGCAGGGAATCGCCGTTTTCGAGGTAACACAGAATCTGCGCGGCACACGATTCAGCTGCAAGCTGTGCGCGCACGCCGCTGCGGATTCCGTCAGCCAGAACCACGATCATGCCGCGTTCGCTGATCATCGTCCGCACCACATCCCCGCAGGGTTTGCCGGGAGTGTGCGCCGTCTGCGCTGTATTTATTTCTGTGTGGACGGTTCCCACGATTCATCTCCGGTGGTGGGCTCTCCAGCTAGCTGCGTGAGTTTTTCAAGAAGCTGCTGTCCCTGTGCCGCGTTTTCTCCAAGAAGACGTGCCATCTGCCGCGAGGTTTCTTCCTGGTGCTCCAGCAGCGCGCGCGCCTGTAGCGCAAGCTCAGACCGCAGGTGGTCAAGCCGGCTGCGTGTCATCCATGACTCGGTAATGTCGACAAAGATGCCGACGATCTGATTTTCTTCCTCAAGGCGGTACAGCACCTGATGGCACAGGCGGTGGTAGCGTTTGTGTTCGACCGTTTGCGTGATCGGGCCAGACTGTCGCGCGGCCAGCTTTTCGAACGGGTCTGCATCCATCAGATAGGAGATCGGTTTTCCGAGTACCCCGTCTGTGCAGAAAAACATTTTGCGGAACGCCGGGTTCATGCTCAGGATCTTGAGGTCTTTACTGACCATCAGGATCCCGTTTGGACTGGTTTCTGTGATACGGTCGCTGCGTTGCTCTGCAAGGCGCCGCATCCGCGGGATGCACATCTCTTCCTCGGCCATCCCCTCCAGCACGGCAATCGCTTTTTCCCAGCAGCTGTTGTAGCCGCACGCGCCGCAGTTAAGGCGGTCGGCGGGGTCTGCTTTTCCGGTTCGCGCAAGTACCGCTTCAATCTCCGTATCTGAATATTGTTTGGTCGAAACGGCTTCAGTCTTCATATCGGTTGAGCTGTCGTCGGGGTGCGGGGCGCTCTCTCCGGTTCCCGGGTTTTCGCGGGAGTAGGCGAGGATCTTTTCTTTGCGGTCAAAGAGGTTATCTTCGCGGCCGAAAGCAGGGCCGTTGATACAGCCTTGCGGACAGAAGAGCGGCTCGATCACACGCGCCTCGGGGCTGGTCGCATCAAGCGCCGCCTGCAGGTTGTCGATCCCGCTGACGATGACCATTTTACCGTCGGTGTAGTCGGTCGGCATCTGCGCGGTCTTGGCTTCGCCGCCTTCAATCGGAAACAGCCGCGCGTCTTTACCGGGTTGTTCGTCAAAGGCGTCATCCGGCATTTCGTCGAGGTTGATCTTCTCGCGCTCGAACCATTCGTCCAGTTCCTCAAAGGTCAGCACGCAGTCGATCAGCCCTGCGTACTCGCCGCGTTCTGCTTCTTTTTTCTTGGCAACGCACGGGCCAATAAAAATAACTTTCCATCCTTCGCCAAGGGTGCGCTTGATGTGGCGCGCGTGCATGACCATGGGCGAAGCGACTGGTACTAAACGTCCGGCAGCATCCGGACGGTAACTTTCAATGAATTTGACGACCGCAGGACACGCCCCGCAAAGATTGCCGCAGCTGTCCGGCTTTTGTTCAAGATAATCGACCGTGGCTTTGGCTGCGTGTGAGGCGCCAACGGCGGTTTCAGCAACGTGCATAAACCCGAGTTTGCGCAGTGCGGCCGGTACTGCCGCAGGACGTTTGAATGCGGCGGCAAAGCTGGGCGCGAGGCTGACGGCGACGGGGTCGTCTCCCTCAAGGATACGCACAGCCCGGCCTAAGTCATGGCGATAGGTTTTAGCCGATTGCGGGCATTCGCGGATACAGGTGCCGCAGCCGATGCACCGGTCATCATCGACATACGCCTGCCCGTCCTTCATGCGGATGGCTTTGACAGGGCATACGCGCAGGCAGCGGTAGCAGTCGCGGCAGTGGGCTTTGTTGGTGAAAACAACGGGGCCGGCTTCTATATTGTGCGGTTGTGGTGTTGCACCCATGGTCCGGCTCCCTTTCGGTTGGTGGTGTTTTGAGAACGTCGTTTCAAGAACGGTCTTTTGTTCAACCACGTATATCGCAGGGAAAAATCGTTGCGGCAGGCGGCTTGGATTCCTGCCTGCCGCAACGGGATTGCATCAACGCGGTCTAGTTACTTTATTGCCTTTTTGATTGCCGTCAAGGCTTCATCTGCATCACATGCGCTCAGTGTGTGCTCACCGACCGTGACGGTTGTTGTGTTGCCTTTGAGTGAGCGCGGGGAGAACGCTGCGTACAGGTTGACCTTATTTGTCAGTTTGTTGCCTTTGACGTAGTCGACCAAAGACGCGAGAACCTTCTGTCCTGTTTCAGCCGAGCCGTTTGCGCCGATGGTGACCGTAACCGGCAGATCGTTTTCTGTTGCATCGACAAGGATCGGCACGCGCGCATCGAAGAACTGGTTGTGCTGCTCATACACTGTGTGCAGCAGGTGATGCGCTTCGTGACCTCCGACTTCGCCGAGGTGTTCCTTGTAGGTGTCGACCACAAAGTGGTTGTCCTGGGACTTCTGCACCTGCATGGACTTGTCGACGTTGTAGATGCTCTGCATGCGGCGCTGACGGATATTGCGGTCGTGTGCGATCGGCTGTCCGGCGCCTGCGATACAACCGCCGGGGCAGGCCATGACTTCGATGAAGTCGTAATGCACTTCACCCGCACGGATGCGTTCGCACAGGTCGCGCGCATTCTTCAGGCCGTGGACAACGGCGACGCGCACCTTGTTACCGGCGACGTCGAGTTCAGCTTCGCGCAGGCTTTCGAGTCCGCGGACTGCCTTGAACTCAACCTTGGTCAGCGGCTTGTTCTCAACCTTTTCGACAACGTAGCGCAGAGCTGCTTCCATCACACCGCCGGTGGAGCCGAAGATGACGCCTGCACCGGTACCGAATCCGAGCGGCATGTCGAAGGCTTCGGGTTCAAGCTCGTCGAACTGGATACCGGCAGCGCGGATCATGCGGCCGATTTCCTGCGTGGTCAGAACGTGGTCAACATCCGGTTGGCCGTCGGTCTTGAACTTGTCGAGTTTGGCTTCCGTTTTCTTTGCGGTACACGGCATGATGCTGACGACGACGAGGTCTTCTTTGGCTACACCCAGCTGTGCGGGCAGAACCTTTTTCGCGAGGGAGCCGAACATCTGCTGCGGGGATTTGCAGGAGCTGAGGTTCGGCAAAAAGTCCGGGAAATAGGTTTCTGCAAACTTCACCCAGCCCGGGCAGCAGCTTGTGAACAGCGGCAGCTTTTCGCCCTTGGTGTAACGGCCGAGGAACTCGTTGGCTTCTTCGAAGATCGTCAGGTCGGCGGTAAAGACGGTGTCGTACACTTCGTCAAAACCGAGGCGCTTGAGCGCTGCGACCATCTGGCCGGTGACGACCGCGCCCGGTTCCATGCCGAAGTATTCGCCGAGAGCCACGCGGACAGCCGGAGCGATCTGTGCGACAACGGTCTTCTTCGGATTTTCAATTGCTTTCCATACGTCTTCGCGTTCCTGATGCGGGATGAGCGCACCGGTCGGGCAAACCGCAGCGCACTGGCCGCAGTTGACGCATTCACCGGCGTTGAGGTCGCGCTGGAAGGCCGGGGCCACACACGCGGTTGAGCCGCGGTTAGCGAAGTCGATTGCGCCGATGCCCTGTACTTCGTGGCACACGCGGACGCAGTCGCCGCAGAGAACGCACTTGTTCGGGTCGCGCTGGATGGAGTAAGAACTCTTGTCAATCGGCTTCATCTCTTCAAGCTGTTTGAAGCGGATGGTGTCGACCCCGAGGCGACGTGCCAGGTCCTGCAGTGAGCAGTTTGAACTGCGGGAGCAGGTCGGGCATTCGCGGTTGTGGTTGGCAAGAAGCAGTTCCAGCGTCACTTTGCGGATCTCGCGGATCTCGGCGGTGTTGGTGCGGATCTTCATGCCGGCTTCGGGCTTGGTGCTGCACGAGGCCATAATCCCGCGGCCTTCGACATCCACCAGACACAGACGGCATGCGCCGTAGATACTCAGGTCTGAGTGGTAGCAGAAGGTCGGGATTTCAACCCCGGCGCGGCGGATCAGTTCCAGCAGGTTGCGGTCGTTGTCAATAACCACTTCCATGCCATCGACGGTGACGGTTTTGGTTTCCACGATCATGGATCTATCCTTTCGTTGGTTTAATGTCAATCATCTCAGATGCCGACGATGGCGTCGAACTTACATGCGGCTTTACATGCACCGCACTTGATGCACTTGTCCGCGTCGATCACATGCGGCTGTTTCACTTCACCGGTGATGGCGCCGACCGGGCACTTGCGCTTACATGCGGTACATCCTTTGCACTTGTCGGCGAGGATCTCCGGCATGGCCAGCGCTTTGCACTGTCCGGTCGGGCAGCGCTTGTCGATGACGTGCGCTTCGTATTCTGCGCGGAAGTATTTCAAAGTTGACAGAACCGGGTTCGGAGCGGTTTTGCCGAGGCCGCAGAGCGAGCCTTTCTGCACGGTACGCGCAAGCTGTTCGAGGATGACCAGCGTTTCTTCGGTTGCGTCTCCGTTGATGATGTCGTCAAGAAGCGCCAGCATCTGCTTGGTGCCTTCGCGACAGGGAACGCATTTGCCGCAGGATTCGTTCTGGGTGAACTGCATGAAGAAGCGGGCGACCTGAACCATGCACGTCTTCTTGTTCATGACGACCAAGCCACCGGATCCGACCATCGCGCCGACGCTCTTGAGCGAGTCGAAGTCAAGCGGCAGGTCGAGCATCTCTTCGGTGAGGCATCCGCCGGACGGGCCGCCGATCTGGACAGACTTGAAGCATTCGTCTGTCACACGGCCGCTGTCGTCGGTAACCCCGCCGCCGATGTTCATGACGATTTCGCGCAGGGTGGTGCCAAACGGAACTTCGATCAGGCCGGTGTTGGCAACGTGGCCGGTCAGGGCGAAGGTCTTGGTGCCGGGTGACTTTTCCGTGCCGCGGCTCTTGTACTTGTCAGCGCCTTCGCGCAGGATGAACGGGATGCTTGCCAGCGTTTCGACGTTGTTGATGACAGTCGGCTTGCCCCAGAGGCCGCTCTGCGCCGGAAACGGCGGTTTCGGCATCGGCATGCCGCGCTTGCCTTCGATGGAGGCGATCAGCGCCGTTTCTTCACCACAGACAAACGCGCCCGCACCTTCCATCACGTGTAGGTGGAAGCTGAAGTCGGTACCGAAAAGGTTGTCGCCAAGAAGCCCTGCAGCCATCGCCGCGTCAACCGCGCGCTGCATGCGTTGCACCGCCAGCGGGTATTCCGCGCGGACGTATACGTAGCCTTCGTTGCCTTCGATTGCGCGCGCTGCGATCATCATGCCTTCGATCACTGCGTGCGGGTTGCCTTCCATGACCGAGCGGTCCATGAACGCACCCGGGTCGCCTTCGTCACCGTTACAGATGACATACTTCTTTTCATTCTTCGAGGCGAGGGTGAACTTCCATTTCAGACCGGTCGGAAAACCACCGCCACCGCGTCCGCGAAGACCGGAGATTTCGACGACTTTGCAGACCTCTTCGGGCTTGAGTTCGGTCACGGCCTTGCGCGCACCGATGTAGCCGCCGTGGGCGATGTATTCGTTAATGTCGTCGGGTTCGATGGTGCAGTTTTCAAGAACCACACGGGTCTGGCGGTTGTAGAACGGGATGTCGTCGTTGCCTTTGCAGTGCTTGTCGGTGCCGGGAACGGTGTAGAGCAGGCGGTCGATGACTTTGCCCTTGGTCAGGGTTTCTTCAACGATTTCAGCCGCGTCATCCGGCTTGACTTTCACGTACAGCAACCCATCGGGTTCGATACGCAGCAGCGGGCCCATCTGGCAGAATCCCTGGCAGCCACTCTTTGAAATGTGTGTTGCGTCTTTTGCGTTGTCGTCGTGGATATCGAGTTCGAGAACGGCGTTGACGCCCTTGGCCTTCAACTCTTCCACCAGACGGTCGCGCACCTTCAGCGAGCCGTTGGCAACGCAGCCTGTGCCTGCGCAGAGGATGAGTCGGCGGGTCAATTTTTCGGCGGCCTTCTTGTAGTCACCGGCGGTTTTTTCCAAATTCAATGTTTCATTCGCAGTAACGGTCATGACTTCTCCTAAAAAACTTTTGATCGTGTCGTTATGATTGCGTCATCGGCTGTGTTCAGGCTTTTTCCTGTTCACGCAGCGCACGAACCAGTTCCATCGCCTTGTCGGCGGTAACCTGACCGTGGACGTCTTCGTCGATAACCAGCACCGGTGCCAGCCCGCATGCGCCGAGGCAGCTGACCGTTTCAACCGTAAAGACCATGTCATCGGATGTTGTCTGGCCGTCTTCGAGTTTCAGTTCAGAGCGGAGTGCGTCGATGATTTTCTGTGAGCCTTTGACGTGGCAGGCGGTACCGTCGCATACGCGGAAAACGTGCTTGCCTTTGGGGCTCAGTGCGAAGTGCGCATAGAATGTCGCAACACCAAACACCTTCGCCGGCGCCAGTCCCAGAGAGTTGGCAACATACGCCATGATGTCTTCGGGAAGGTACTTGTACTCTTCCTGTACTTCCTGCAGAATCCGGATCAGCTTGGCCTTGTTCTTGCCGTTGCGTTCCAGAATCTTGTCCACTTCCGCAAACCGTTCGAGCATGTTTTTTGTTTTTTCCATCGCTGCTTGTACCATCTCACTCGCTCCTTTCAGCAAGGGTTTTAATTCTGTAATATCGAATCACTCGTTCCATTTTTCTGTTCAAGCCCTGATGCCTTCAGCGCGTTTCATCCGGCGCGTGCAGGCACCCGGCGGTCTTCCTCAAGCATCCGCCCCATCAGCACCGCAAGGCTTGCCGCCAGTTGCACGCGCTCGACAACCACGCCTTCGGGCACGGTAATCGGCCGCGGGGTGAAGGCCCAGATCGCGCTCAGTCCCGCGCTGACCATGCTGTCAGCCACTTCCTGCGCGACCTTTTCAGGAACCGTCAGGATGCCGATGTCAATGCTATGGTTGCGGATCATCTCCGGCATCTGTTCGGTTGTCAGGACGGTTTGTCCCTGAATGCGGGTGCCGATCTTGTGCGCATCATTATCGAAGATACCCATGATCTTCAGTCCCATCTGTCCGAGCGGTGCGTAGCCGATGATCGCCGACCCCAGATTTCCTGCGCCGACCAGAATCGCACGGGACGGTTCGTTCCATCCCAGCAGTTGTTCGATCGCTTCCACAAGCGGCAGGATCGGGTAGCCGACGCGTGGGCGTCCGACGACTCCGGTCATTTCGAGGTCTTTGCGCACGCGGATGGCGGTCATGTCCAGATCCTGTGCGATATGGGTGCAGGAGATATGGCTCTGTCCATCCTGCAGGTGTTGTTTCAGAAGTGTCAGGTAGTTTGGAAACCGCCGCAGGGTGGGCGCTGGAACCGAGTCTAATTTGGCCATGTTGTCCATCTCCTGCGAGAGTTGTTTGAATCTCGAGCGCGTTCCGGTTTTGTGTTTTTATCTCTCGTCACACTGTTAACCGAATCACACTGTAGAAAGAACCAATATCGATATAAATTGCACGAATGACATTTTGATAATAATATATCGATATCGTTAGTCAAGGCGAAATATATAAAAAATTATCTATAAAAACAAAACGATATTGAGTCTCGTTTTTCTGGGGCTGTTTTTTACGATTAACATGTTCAAATGAAAGAGAATATGATGAAATGCGTGTTTTCTGAGGACGGATGTTTCGTTTTAGATCCGGGATCGGGAGAGGATGGTTTTAAACGTGCCACAGCTTTGTTTGTGGCGGGGCTGAAAGTTTTTGTTTTATGCAGGATTCAGCAGTTTTTTCTGAAGAAATGCTGGACAGGCTTTTTCAGATTGTTTAATTTATAAAGGTTTTGAGGTAATAGACGGATTGGGGATGTGTGCTTGAAAAAGCAGAATCCATAAACGGCCCGCTGGACTGGCGGACCGTATTTTTACATCCCCATGATGATGGTGTGTGATTGCGGGTTGGTGCATCTATATAATGTATGCAGAGCCCGAAGACGTGGTGGGGTAATTGGCGATGGTGCCGCCTCGTTTGAAGCACGGCCGAGCGTTTTTTTTCGCAGTGGCGTGCCGGTAGGCGGGTGCCATACAAATCAGGAGGAGACAGTACGATGATTGGATGCCATTTGGGTCGCTTCTTTCAGGTGACCGTTGGCGGTGGTTCGTATCAGGAAGGTCTGACGGCCACGATTCAGGGCGTTCCCGCAGGGCTCATGTTCACCGAGCAGGAGATCTATGGTGACCTGCTGCTGCGCAAACCCGGTGCGGACGAGTTGTCCAGCCCCCGTAAAGAGCCGGATCTTCCCGTCATCTATACCGGCGTCAACGCTGCTGATACGATCGAAAACGCGGGCAATGCCTTCCAGACCAACGGCACGCCGCTGACGATCCTGATTCCGAATCTGGACCGTCACTTTATTCATATCAAGCAGTATCAGGATACCAACCGCACGCCGCGTCCGGGACACGCATCTTACGCGTCGTTTATGAAGTACGGCCCGGCTGATGACGCTATCGGTGCGGGGATCTTCTCCGGTCGCTACACGTCGACGATTGTCGGCGCCGGTTACATCGCCAAGCGCATCCTGCGCATGCACGGCATCCGCGTCTTCTCGTTTGTGCGCGAGGCAGCCGGTGTGCGCTGCCCGGATATCGATTATGAAAAAGCGTTTGAGTCGACGGAAAACTACAAACAGATGCGCTGGGATCACGACCCGTTCTATCAGCATGTTTATGTGAACGGCCGCGTGAAGAACGATATGCGTTTTCTGGAAAAGATGAGGATTTTTGCCGAAATCGAACAGGAAATCGACAAGATCCGCGACAGCGCGCCTGACTTCAATCCGGCCAAGATCCGCGAAAAGTACGGTGTGCATCCTGTGATCAACTGTCCTGACCTCGCTGCGGGTGACGCGATGGTCGAGGCGTGCAACCGCATCACCGAAACCGGCGACAGCTCCGGCGGGATTGTGGAAGTCGCTGTCATGGGCGCACCGGCAGGTTTGGGCGAGCCGGTCTTCTACAAGCTTGATGGGGAACTCGGCCGTATGCTTGGCATCGGCGCGGTCAAGGGCGTTGAAGTTGGCGCTGGCTTTGGTGTCAAGGATATGACCGGTATCCAGTCCAACGACCAGATCCATTCCGAAAACGGTAAGGTCGTGTTCGATACCAATCAGGCTGGCGGGATCACCGGCGGCTTGTCGACAGGTCAGACGATTGTTGTGCGTCTGGCGGTCAAGCCGACACCGACGATTGCAAAGCCGCAGCACACCATCGACAAGTACACGAAGGAAAACAAAGACCTGTCGGCGATTACCCGTCGTGACCCGACGATCGTTGCTCGCATCTGGCCGGTTGCGGAAAACTACACCGCGCTTGTCATGCTAGACCACCTGATTGCCAACTACGGCTACCAGACGGTCATGAAGGGTTGCCTCGACGCGAAGAAGTAAGAGTCTGCCGCGTCTGTGAAAAGCCTGCGCATCGGTTCTATGAAATGATGACACACAAAAGAAACGCTCCCGATTTTTTCAGGAGCGTTTCTTTTGTGTTTGTTAAAACTGCAGTGAAACTCACCATGTGTCGGTGCGGAAGGGGGAGGCCGGTAGTCCTTCGGCGTTGTACAGGTTGCAGCCTTCGGGGTTGTCTGCCCATGCGTAGCGTGCCGCCATCGGCTCGGATACATTCGGGTTACTCAGGACGACTTCATTACCGTCAATCACCGCTTTGGCTGGTTCAAAGGTCTGATCGCATCCGGCAATATAAAATGTCTTCAGCGCCCCGTCTTTACTGACCAGTCCGCCGCCGACATTCTTGAACTTGATCCGCATGGTGTTGCCGTCGATCTGGCAGCCTTCATACAGCGGGCCTGTAGCGACGATGTTTTTGCGGTAGGTTTCAGCCAGTGCCCATTGTGCCAGACGGAAGCCGACGGTTTCTTTGTCTGCGGGGTGGATGTTTCCGGCTTCGCCCGCATCAATGATGACCGCCATGCCTGTGTTTGGTTCGCTTAGTGATCGGCGTTGCGATTCGCGCAGGTTTGCCCATGTGCTGTTTTCATCAAAATCGAGAGCGTTCTGATAGTTGGCAAGCTGCACTTGAATGAACGGGAACGCCCCTTGTGCCCAGCTGAAGCGCCAGTCGCGGATCATGTCGACAATGCCGCGCTCATATTTTTTCGAATCGATGCGGAAGTTTTCGCTTGCGTTGGATTCGCCCTGATACCAGATGGCTCCTTTCATCGAATACGGAACAAGCGGCGCGATCATGTTGTCGTACAGGATGCCGGGTGTGTTGGCGACTCCCGGCCCCGGGTGTGCGCCCGCGTTGCCGGTAGCGACAACGCCGAGGTTGTGTTCGATGCGGTAGTCCCAGTTTCCGGCCAGCGGGATGCGTTGTGTTTTGTCGTCGGCAGCCTCTTTCGGAACGATGAACATCGTGTTTTTGGGGCCGATCAGGCCGCCGTGGTAGGCAAACGAGTATGCGCGCACGGCGATCACATTTTTGCCGGTTTTGACGAGGTTTGCCGGAACAGTGTATTTCCGCGGGACATTCCAGAAGTTCTGTTCAAAGCGCGCGCCGGTTTTACCGACTTGTACACCGTTAAAATAGGTTGTGTCCTGCTTGTCCACCGCACCGATGCACAGGAGGATATCTTTGCCCTGCCAGTTTGAGGGGATTTCCACTTCCATGCGGAACCAGAAGATGCCGCTGAAGGGGTGCTTGTTGTTCCAGACGCCGGGAAGACGCATCTGGCTCCAGTCGCTCATGTCGCACTTCGCGTCCGCCCAGCCTTCTGCGAATGCGTTGTTGCCCGGGTCTTCCGGAAAGTTGACCGAGACATCGGCAGGCAGTCCCTGACGGGCAATCGGATCGGTGAGGTCGACGTCTTCGTGCGGAGCCCAGAATTCCGGATCGTTAACTGTATTGTCAAGGCTGAGAACCCATGGTGCCACATCCGGATTGTTGATCAGGGTCTCGCGGCTTGTCCACGCTTCGACGATTGTTCCGCCCCACGACGAGTTGATGATCCCGATCTTGACGCCGAGTTCTTTGTGAAGGCGTTTGGCAAAGAAGTAAGCGACCGCCGAGAAGATGCCGACCGCGGTATCGTCATCACCGCGTTCCCAGACAGCATCCACATCACTTTGGCGTCCGGCAAAGGAGCGCCGCGGTGTGGAGAACATCCGCACGCCGTCGCAGGCGAGAGCACCGGTATCGGCTTCCCCACAGACCTGCATATGTGTCCATTCCATGTTCGATTGTCCTGACGCCAGCCACACTTCGCCGACGTAGATATCTTTGCGGGTAATGCTTTCGCCGTCGTCGATCGATTCGACCTTCAGCTCGAACGGCCCGCCTGCTGCCATGCGCGGCAGATGCACAAGGAACTTGCCGTCGGCACCGGATAAGTTTTGCGCAACGGTAGCGCCTAAGCAGACGCGGACGCGGGATTTGGGTTTCATCCATCCCCAGACGGCGACGGTCTGTCCCTGCTGGACAACGGCGTGATCACTGAACAATGCGGCAAGGCGTAAGGTTTGCGTACTCATTGAAACAATCCTGTCATGTGAAAAAAAGATGGGTTCCCCAAAACGAGCAACATTTTTTGATCCTACCACCCGAGACCCTCATGTCCAGTTTGTTGTACCGTTTTATGCGGGAAATTGTGAAGAAAATCCGGTTACGTCACACCGCCCCAGAATATGTCCACAATATGCCTGCCTGCCCGGGCCGTTGTGGCAAAGAGGAATATAACAATGATAAATACAGAGGAATCATGAGAATGGGAAAAGAAACAGGGCAGACCCCGGAAGGTCTGCCCTGAAAGCTACATTTTCCGATTGGCAGAAATTCTGCTGCGCGGAAACCGTTTCGTGTGCGATTACTTATTTGACAATCGACATCACGAGGTTGGCGATCTGGTCGCCGTAAGCGACAACAACGCCGGAGAACACAACGCTGACCATCGTCATCAGCTTGATGAGGATGTTCAGGCTCGGGCCGGAGGTGTCCTTGAACGGGTCACCAACGGTGTCACCGACAACACCAGCCTTGTGGGCGTCTGAGCCCTTGCCGCTGAGCGGGTGCTTCTTTTCGGTATCGTCAGCAGCGTAGGTCTTTTCCTGCTTTTCGATGTGCTTCTTGGCGTTGTCCCATGCACCACCGGAGTTGTTGAGCATGCACGCGAGGGTGAAGCCGGCGGTCAGACCACCAACCAGCAGGCCGATCACGCCGGTCACACCCAGCAGGATGCCGACCAGAACCGGAACGATAATCGCAATCGCGGACGGAAGAACCATTTCGCGCTGAGCGCCGCGGGTTGAGATGTCAACACACTTGGCGTACTCAGGCGTTCCTGTGCCTTCCATGATGCCTGCGATTTCTTTGAACTGGCGACGAACTTCGTTCACCATCGCACCAGCAGCGCGGCCGACAGCTTTCATCGTCATTGCGCAGAAAACAAACGCCATCATCGCACCGATGAAGATGCCGCAGAGCAGTTTCGGGTTCATGACCGAGAGGTCATACGCGCGGACAAAGTCCTGCATACCGGCGCTTGCGAAGTAGATCAGATCCTTGCCGTTGTCCTTGGCCTGATCGATCACGAAGGTGATGGTGCTGCCGTTCGGGGTGAAGGTGCCGTCAACAGCCTTGGCACCGAGCTTGCCGATCCAGATGCGGACTTCTTCGAGGTACGCGGAGAGCAGAGCCATCGCAGTCAGTGCAGCTGAACCGATCGCAAAACCCTTACCGATCGCAGCGGTGGTGTTACCGAGCATGTCCAGCGCGTCGGTCTTCTTGCGGACGTCCGGTCCCAGACCCGACATTTCGGCGTTACCACCGGCGTTGTCAGCGATCGGGCCGTATGCGTCAGTTGCCAGCGAGAAGCCGAGTGTTGCCAGCATACCGACAGCGGCGAAACCAACACCGTAGAGACCGATAGCGAAGTCTTGGAAACCACCGGCGAAGCCGAAGGCGGCCAGAATACCGATGACGATGGTCACAACCGGCCAGCAGGTGGAGTACATACCAACAGCGATACCATCGATGATGGTCGTTGCCGGGCCCATCTTTGCCTGAGCGGCGATGCCCTGTGTCGGGGTGTATTCGTCAGAGGTGTAGTATTCGGTCAGCAGGCCGATGACAACACCAGCGGCAAGACCGGCGACAACCGAACCGAAGATGCCCCAGGTGATCAGACCGGCGCCAGCCATCACGCCACTGACAACAGCGATCAGGATCGTGCTGACAAACAGCGGACGGGTCAGAGCCTTCATGAGGGTCTTCATGTCAGCGGTTTCATCACAGCGAACCATCATGCAGCCGATGATCGAAAGGATGATACCGGCAGCAGCCACCATCATCGGAGCGATCACAGCGTTGATGCCGTGGAAGTTCGATGAGGTGTTCAGTGCTGCACCCAGAGCTGCGGTTGCGAGGATAGAGCCGCAGTAGCTTTCGTACAGGTCAGCACCCATACCGGCAACGTCACCGACGTTGTCACCAACGTTATCGGCGATTGTGGCCGGGTTACGTGGGTCGTCTTCGGGGATGTTTGCTTCAACCTTACCAACAAGGTCGGCACCAACGTCAGCAGCCTTGGTGTAGATACCGCCACCGACACGGGCGAACAGTGCCTGGGTGGATGCACCCATACCGAAGGTCAGCATGGTGGTGGTGATTTCGACATACTTGTGGTGGTCGTCGGTACCGGCGGCAACCAGCTGAAGGCCGAGGAACGAGAAGCCGTTAGCCATGTGGTCGGCGGTGTAGACCAGTGAGTCGAGGATGTAGTACCAGATGCTGATGTCGAGCAGGCCGAAACCGACAACGACCAGACCCATAACCGCACCTGAACGGAACGCAACCTGCAGGCCCTTGTTCAGGCTCTGCATGGCGCCGTTTGCTGTACGGGCGGATGCGTTTGTCGCGGTCTTCATACCGAGGAAGCCGCAGAGGCCGGAGAAGAAACCACCGGTCAGGAACGCAACCGGCACAAACGGGTTCTGAATGCCGAGGTACGCCAGAATTGCAAAAACAATAACCAGAACAACAAAGACGATTCCGACAACGCGGTACTGTGCTGTCAGGTAAGCCATCGCACCTTCACGGACGTGCTGTGCGATTTCTTTCATCTTGTCGGTGCCTTCACTGTCAGCCATCATGGCCTTGTAGAAGTGAACGGCGAAAACCAGAGCCACGACCGCCGCAATCGGCGCAGCCCACCAGAATCCAGGCGTTGTCATTGATTCAGCTTCCTCGCCTGCCAGTGCTGTTGCACCGGTCAGAGCGGTACCGGCTGCGATCATGCTTGAACGCCACCATCCCTTACTCATTTACCCATCTCCCTGTAAAAAACAAACTGCAAAAAAGTTTCCCCTTAGCCACCCCGGCAAAGGGATTGTACATACGAGTGCCTAATTCAAGGGATTTTCCGGATTCTGTCAAGCGGGAAACCGCTGCAAATCAGTCATGAAGGTATAGATTGGACTGAAAAACAAGGGACGTGTAACGTTTATCTATTTCTGTAACTCATTGGAGATGCATATAATGCGTGTTTTATTGGCTGGTGGTTTGTAAAGAAACGTGTTCCATCGTCAGTGATGAATGTTTTATCCGGGACAATCGTTGTTCTTTCGGGAATGCAATCCTTGCTGAATTTTTGAAAAGACGGTAAAAATAAGGTAAGAGATTATAAATCCTGCAGATTCTGTGTACGAGGCAGGATCGCATCCAGTCGTCGGGCAGGGCGGCAGAATCGTCAAAGGCAAGCGCCGCATTCAGTCGATAGCAATACCGTAGGGGCAATCGGGTTGTTGTGTCGCTACGTTATGTTATTTTCATCGGTTCTGATAGGGATCGGATGCTGTGGCCGGATGGTTTGTTGCTTTCGTCGGGGCGGTGATTTACACAACATGGTGTGATACAGCAGGGCAGAGTATGAAAATTCTGATTGCGGACGATTCGAGTACAAGCCGGCAGATTATCAAGAAGGCGCTTGCGCCGCTCAATCTTGAGGTGCTTGAGCTTGCCGACGGAACAGATGTGATTCCGACGTTGGAAGCCAATCCCGATACAATCCTCGTTGCGCTTGATTATAATATGCCGACGATCAGCGGGATGACGGCGCTTGAAGCCATCCGCCAGCATCCGCGGTTCAAGGCGATGCCGGTGGTGATGGTGACGGCCTCCAGTGACAAGGAGTTTGTGATCCGCGCCATCCGCACGGGGGCGACGCAGTATATTACCAAGCCGTTTAAGGAAGACCTGCTGCTCAAACGGATCAGCGATCTTCTTCAGATCGACCCGCAAGAATAACGCGTGTGTTCTGGTTTATCATCGAAATGAACATTTCTTGTCTCAGAATTTCATGAAAGGGTTGTGATGGATCATCCACATTGTTCAGGTCAATCGCGTTTGTTTATCGCGTTGGTTGTTGTCGGGATTCTGCTGAGTCTGGTGGCGGGCAGTTTTGCCGGTGCGATGATCGGATCGGGTATGGTGTGCCGTCAGCCGGAAGAGAAACCGGAGCCAGAGCCGGAACCGCAACTGACAATCGATGAGCTTTGCCAACATTTTGGCTTGGGCTGGTGGACATTGACAATTCCGGAAGGGTATCAGGCGATGGTTGCAGATAAGGAAAATATGCTGCAAATCAAAGTGGTGGGACCCGGTGGAAGGCTCTCTGGCAGCAGCGGTGGGATGTGGTCTTCAGGCTGGACCGCTGGCGATAAAGTGACGATTCTTTTGGGAAGTAGGGATCAGCATGGGAAGGTGCCGTATTCGTTAATTTCTTCTGGGTACAGTAGTCGTGGCACGATATCTGTTGAGTTAGATGAAAAAGTATTGGACTCACCTAGTTCGATCGGCGTGGTTCAGCCTCATCAAGAGGTTGAGCCTGGGAAGGTATTTTATAAGTATACCTGCAATGATAGTGGCATTACGAACGATGCCGTGCTGAAGGAAGGCGAGTTGGGGATTCTGGTCGATTTTGCACCTAAGAATTAATGACAGGAAAGAGAGGGATTGGCATGCAGATGACACCGAATAAAAACGGGATCAAGCTTTTGTATACTGTTTTTTGTGTTGGTGGTTTGCTGAGTCTGGTGGTCGGTAGTTTTGCCGGTGCGCTGATCGGATCGAGTGTTGTGTGCCGTCAGCCGGAAGAGAAGCCGGAACCGCAACTGACAATCGATGAACTCTGTCAATATCTTGGCCTGAAATGGTGGACGGTAACGCTTCCTGATGGGATTGACAAGCTTGTGGCAGGGGATAAACATTTAATGCTTTGCATGAAGGTTGTCCGGGCGGATGGAACGCAAGTGGCATGTAACTCTTCTTGGTCGTTGGGGTGGAAGCCTGGGGATAAAGTGAAGATCATCATTGGTCAACGGGATGGTGATCAGGTGCCATACATGATCCTTGGCGGTTCCTCTGGATCGTTTCGCCTCAAATTTCAGAATGATGTCGCTGCTGAGATGAGAGGTTCCTGCAGACTTATTGCGCCGCATACGGATGTGGAGCCGGGGAAGGCCTTTTATAAGTTCTATCAGAATCCCGGAATTGTTGATCTCAGCAAGTTGGAAGACGGTGAACTCGGCCTCGTTGTCGACTTTGAGGTTCCGGCTCCTTAGCTTCGCCTCAAGGCGTGGTGAATAAATATTTCTATGTTGTGGTGCGAGGAATGTGATGGCAGATGAGACTGATGCGGGCTGTCAGATTGTGATTCGGCAGAACAGAAAGCTGGCGTCTTTCCTTCTACTTTTCGGCTGGGCGGTTGTTCTGTCGATGATGTTAAAAATAGATTTTCCTGACGGGTTGCAGAACGAGTGGCGGTTTGTATTCGGGCAAAAGGCTGAAACTTCGACAAATCTCACAGAAGTCACCGAACTGGATGAGAAAACGGATCTGGTTGCCTACTCCTATCTTGTTGACGGGCACGAGTATTGGGGCCATAGTCTTTGCTATGTCTGTTCACTAAAGAGTGGCGAGACCGTCCCGGTTGAGTATGTTGTTGGTTTCCCCGAGATTTCCGGGTGTGTCGGAATGAAACGGCATCAGCATCCGATTGCAGGAATAATTCATCTTCCTTTGGCTGCTATCGCATGGGCGACTTTTCTGTTTTTCCTGTGCAGGTTTATTGTTCGGCTTCTGATGCGTGGCATTTCCGCATTGTCGGCTGTGAAATAAGGGGACGCTGTGGATCGCGAGTTGGATGAAGAGCAGAAAAACGCAATCCGTACCCGCCCGCGGTTAGGCAAAAGATCCAGCTTCTGGTTGCTGGTCGTCTGGGCTGTTTACTGTACGATTCGTGCTTGGCCGTATTTTTCCGACGAGTTTCAGCAGGAGATATGTCTGGCATTCGGCCAGACGGAACGGGCGTCTGCAACGGTGGTAAAAATCTGGCATCAGGTTCAAGAGATGGTTCCGGTTGGTTATGAATATTCCGTTGGGGAAAATAAGTATACCGGATGCAGTTATCAGGAAAACAGTCCATGTCAGATTGGGGATTCGGTTCCGGTCATTTACTCTGTTGCCCATCCTCAAATCTCCAGAGCAGAGGGGATGAGTAGTCATTTTGCTCCGGTGTCTATGAAAATTATGGGGGCTTTGGCGATCATTCTGTGGGGGGCGCTTGTCTATATTGTCTGGTCAGACGTGCGGCAGCGGAAACTGGTGGCAGGCAAAACGGACGAAATGTTTGCATAAATCGTGCAACAGTTGCATGGGTTATGCACTTCGTTTTTGTCTCTGACAGTTCTGTGGTACAAAAATAGCAAAAATACCGTGACGTTGTTGCGGAAATTGTATACAGTGGGTAGAGGGAATTCCGGCTGGAGATCGAATGCGTACGATTTATCTGAATCAGGATAACTCCCACTTCTGGAGCATGCATCCGGCCGAGGATATGTCGGAAAAAGGGCTGCGGCGGCTGGTCGATTTTTACGTCACCGGCACGCAGGTCAAGTCAATCCTGTTTTGCGTCAACGTGCAGCATGCATTGCTGGAGAGCGAAGTCTGGAAGTCGTTTTATGCCGATTACGATCCGGATCAGGGCGATGACCAGCCGTGCCTCAAGCGCGTGCATGGCCTCAAAAACCTCCTGCTTCTGAAAGATCTGAAAATCAATCCATACAAAGTCTGGTTGAAGCGTTGCCGCGAGCTTGGCGTCGAGGGCTGGATCAGTCTTCGCATGAACGACTGCGGGGATCTGGATGACTGGGCGATGCCGTATGAGGATGCGCCTGAATGGGCGCACCATAATCCGGGCGTTTTCTGGCGAACCCATCCTGAACTCCGCCGCCTGAAAAATCGTAGCCAGAGCGGTTTTGCCGGAACGCTTGATTACGCAAAGCCCGAAGTCCGCGCGGCTTACCTTGCCATGATCAATGAACTGCTTGAACGGCTGGACCCCGACGGGCTGGAGCTTGACTGGATGCACTGGGTGATGATGTTTGCGCCGGGGGCAGAAGCGGCCGGTGCGAAGATTCTGAACGGATTTCTCCGCGAGGTCCGCACAATACTGGACAAGGCCGAACATCGACTTGGTCATAAAATCCGGCTTGCCCACCGCGTTCCGGCTGATCCGCAGGCGGCGCTGGAGCTTGGCTATGATGTGATCGGCTGGGCAGATGAAAAACTTGCCGACGTGCTGATCCTGTCCGGATTTTCAGGCGCGACAAACTTCGATTATCCGATTACGGTTTGGCGCAAGCTGGTCGGAAACGATGTCAAGCTGATCGCATCGGCAGAATGCTGCGCCAGTGCGTATCCGGGATCGGCGATCTTCAGTTACGATGCACTTTACGGAAGCGCGGCCGCGGCGTTGCAGAGCGGTGCCGACGGGATTTATCTGATCAATGAATGCTATCGCGAATCGGATGCGCCGGAGTTGCTGTCGCATGTATTGCAGCATTGCGGGCAGCTGGAAACACTCAGCGGCTGCGTCCGCAGGCATGCGGTCAGTTACGCGCAGGTGTGTGCGCCGGGGAAGGTTGCCGGAGCGCGGCTGCCGGTTGCGCTGCGGAAGTCGGCTTCGGGGCTGGATTTCAGCCGGATGGATGAAACCATTGACCTGCGGATTAATCTCGGGACAAAGCCGGAGAAGGGCAGGGTCTTTTTGCGACTCGGTTTTTCAGGCGTTGAGGACAAGAAAGCGGTTAAGGCTGCGCCGGTACGGATCAATTCGTATCCGCTGCTTTTGACACTCAACCGGCCGTTTGAGTCAATGAGTTCTAACGCGTGGGCGGCGCTGAAGTCGAGCCTGCCGAGTGATGTTCCGGCGGCTGTCGAAAAAACGGCGTGCTGGGATGTGCCGCTACAAATGTTGCAGGACGGAATTAATCTGATTGAGTATCTTCCGCCGCAGGTTGACGGGATGCTGGAGTGGGCTGAGCTTGCGGTTATTCCGACCACGGAATGAGGATCACGGGAGTTTGCTTTCTTTATCCGGTAAGAATTGCAGGTTCCGGAGAAAATCAGGCCGGTTTCTGGTAACCAACGGCAACTGCTTTATTTCCAAGATGTAAGATCTGCGTAAATTTTCGTTAACCCCGACCGAAGCGGGCAAAACCCGTCAGAAAAGTCTTGACAGCATGTCGGAATCCCTCATAATGAATCGCGATTTTTGGAGCGAATGCGCTCGCAACTGACAAAATCTCAACGGCTTATGGCCTCCGTAGCGGGGTCATTTTTTAAGATTGGAGAAAAAGGTATGGCAATCAAGATCGGTATCAATGGGTTCGGACGCATCGGTCGCCTCGTGTTCCGCGCGGCAATGCAGAACAAGAATGTTGAAGTTGTCGGCATTAACGACCTCTTCGACTCGACTCAGCTGGCTTACATGCTCAAGTACGACACCATCCACGGCAAGTTCGACGGCACCGTCGAAGCTGGTGATGGCTGCCTCGTTGTCAACGGCAAGAAGATCCGCCTGACAGCAGAACGCAACGTTGCCGACCTCAAGTGGGGCGACGTCAGCGCTGACTACGTCTGCGAATCGACCGGTCTGTTCCTCGAAAAGGAAAAGGCAAAGGCTCACATCGCTGCCGGCGCAAAGAAGGTTGTCATGTCCGCTCCGTCGAAGGACGACACCCCGATGTTCGTGATGGGCGTTAACAACAAGACCATGACCAAGGACATGGACATCGTCTCCAACGCATCCTGCACCACCAACTGCCTGGCTCCGATTGCCAAGGTTCTGAACGACAACTTCGGCATCGTCGAAGGCCTCATGACCACCGTTCACGCAACCACCGCAACCCAGAAGACCGTTGACGGCCCTGGCGGCAAGAAGGACTTCCGTGGCGGCCGTGCTGCTGCTGGCAACATCATCCCGTCCAGCACCGGCGCTGCAAAGGCTGTGGGCAAGGTGATTCCGGAACTCAACGGCAAGCTGACCGGTATGGCTTTCCGCGTTCCGACCCTCAACGTTTCAGTTGTTGACCTGACCTGCCGTCTGGAAAAGGGCACCAGCTACGACGCCATCAAGGCTGCGATGAAAGCTGCCAGCGAAGGCGAACTCAAGGGTATCCTCGGCTACACCGAAGACGACGTCGTTTCGAGCGACTTCTGCGGCGACTCCCGCACCTCGATCTTCGACGCAGGCGCCGGCATCATGCTGAGCGAAAACTTCGTCAAGGTTGTCAGCTGGTACGACAACGAATGGGGTTACTCCAACAAGCTCGTCAACCTGATCGAACACATGGACTCGCTGAAGTAAGTTTTGTAAAAACAGCAAGTCTGTTAGGTCGGTAACGATCTGCATTCCGTACGCGGGAAGGGGCTCAGCCTCTTCCCGCTTTTTTGTGGGGTTTAGCGGTGGCTACTTGGCTGCCGTTTTTTGGCGGGATGTGTTGATGCCTTCGCGCCTGCCTCGTCGCCCCTTGACAATGACTGCATCAGCAATACCGCCGCTGATGCGCAACATTGCCTGCGGGTGCTCCTCGCATCCGCATCGGCAGAAGAAATGTGGTGTCTGGATTGGTTGTATTATCCGTTGCGTCTCAGGCCGGTGATGGCGGTGACAGACTTTTCCGGGATCATCTGGAAGCGTTCTGTCAACTGCACACCGAGGGTTGAGGTGAGTTGCAGCGCGTCGGCGATCTGTCTCTGGTTGTCGAGGCCAAGGTCGCCGTATCCGGCGGAGTAACGCTGCGGCAGGACAGCGCCGCCGCTGCGGACATAGCTCGCGGGCAGCAAGGTCTTGTGGATATAGCCGAGGGCGTCGTCAACGGTTTCTGATGCCACAGCGTCGTAGACGAGAGCCTTGGCGCCGTCGTGTTCATCAAAACAGCGTTGTGTCTCTTCTACAATTTCTTTGCCGACTGTCGCGGCCATAAAAAAAATACTGCTGCATCCCTGCAGGAATTCCGCCAGTTTTTCACTCCGTAAAATCCCGGCGCCGGTTTCGATTTGTCCGGAGGATGCCGCCGTTATCGGAAGCTCGATCCAGACTCCGCACGGTTTACAGAGGGCGAAGGCGTCTTTCATCTGCTGATTGAGTTTTTGGGCGTAGTCGGCGGGGATCTCGGTCCGGTGGCGGTTGGCACCGAGGCGGCTGAGCACCGCATCCTTGGGTAGCGGCAGGTAAATAGAAGATACCGGTTGCGGCTTCATGCGGTTGTCTCGCTCTTCCTCTTCGTGATGGTTTCAAAAAATCATGTCAGCTGTTTGATCAAAATAAAATGAAAAAAGATTGAAAGAAACCGGCTTATTTCGGGAATTATCGGACGTAGAACGATACGGCGCAAGTGTTTTCATTTCGAATTTGAAAATACGGTGTTGTGTGTCTACTTGTTCAGAGGATGTCCGGATCTTTCCATTTCGTTCGGAACGCGGAATGTTTTGCCGTTTTTTGGGGAAATTCTGTCGATAAACAGGATGCGCATCTTTGGGCTGTTGCGGCCTGTGTGTGTGGAAGGCTTGCTGGAAGATAGGCGCACTTGTTTGGATGGTTTGCGGCTGCAATAACAGTTGCAGGCGGCGAGAGTTGAGCGTGGTTCAGAAATAAAGACAGGGATGGCTGTAGTGGAAAACGGAATGCAACGGCGTGATTTTTTGAAGTGGGCTGGTGGTGCGCTGGCGATGGCGGGGGCGTTGGTATTGCCCGGATGCGGATCGGCGGCATCGAGTATGCTTCGGCGCGAGGGAGAGGACGATCTTCTTTCGCAAACGCCTGCAGGTGAGTCGTATTATGACCGCCTCGTGCGTGAGCGTGCCAGTCGGAATGCGGAAACGGTTTCAGAGCAGCGTCAGCAACCGCAGCAGGTGATGCAACGGCCGATCGAGCAACGGCCGGTCTCACGGCGGAGCGCTCCGACAAACACGGGAATTGCGGCAATCGCCCGCGCAAGCTGGGGGGCAAGGTCGCCGTTGGTTTCAAAAATGAAGCCGATGGGCGGAATCCAGCGGATTACGATTCACCATGAAGGAAACCCCAAGCCGAATACGGATGTGACCGCCGCACAGGTGGCACAGACTCTGCGCGGGATTCAACTCTCACATGCAAAGCGGTTGGGTGCGGGCGATATCGGCTATCATTATATTGTCGACCGCAGCGGACGGATCTGGGAAGGACGCAGCACACAGTATCAGGGCGCACACATCAGCAAATATAACCCGCATAACGTCGGGGTCATGGTGCTCGGAAACTTTGACCTGCAGTATCCGACCAGTTCGCAAATGTCGTCATTACAGAATCTGTGCGGGGTGTTGGCCGCCGGATACGGGATTTCACCGCGGCATGTGTATTGTCACGGAGAACTCGCCAATACACGCTGCCCCGGAAAAAATCTGCGCACGTATATGAACCGGATCCGGGGGCAGATTGCGTGAGGACGTTTTTGCGTTCCGAATGGACGCGCGGATGAGGGGTTGACGATGAAAAACGGGCGCGGCCGGAAGACGGCGGGCCTGTTTTTTATTCATGAGAAAAGATTGTTGTCGGAAACAAGAGTGTTGAAAAGGGAAACGATCGCGTGAGGTATTGGTATTGGCTAGGATACAGGCCGCTTGTGACGGTGTGCGCCGGGGTGCTAGCGGGAGTGTTGTGCGGACGCTTGGCTGGCGAGGCATCATCAGGCCTTCAGACGGGGCTGCTCTGCGGGTGGGGTGCTTGCTGTGTGCTTGCGTTTTTCTGTCTTCTTTTGGCGAAGAAAAATAAACCTGCCGTGTTAACGGGGGGCGAGTGTCTGCCTCAGGGCCATTCGGAAAATTCGGATTCTTTGGATCAGACGTCTTCGCGGTTTCCGTGGCTTTTGCCGGTTGAGCAGCGGTGGGCTGACGGACGTTTTCTAAGCCTTCTGGTTTGTGCGTTTTTCTTTCTCGGATTTTGGCAAGGCGTACGTAACGACAGGACGCTGCGTGAGGAAGAGGCGACGTTTCGTGCGTTACCGCAGCGTCCGGAAATCTCCGTGCGCTTAACCGAAGTGCCGGAGCATTCGCTTTCTGATGAAGATGAGGGCTATTGGCAGGCGGCCGGAATTTTGACGCGGGTTAATGATGAATATGTGACGTTGCCGGTATTGGTTTCCGGATTTGGAGAACGTCCGCAGCAGCGCGCAACCGTATGGAACGGTCGGGCGTATGAGCGAAAGATAAAGCCTGCGGCGTGGGCAGGGGCGTTTGATCTGCGCGAATATCTTCGACGTCGCGGATTGTGCGGGGCGCTGCAGTTTACAGATGGATACCAGCAGGATGAAACTGTTGCACGGACGGGGCTGCTGTGGCGGGTTGACCGGTTGCGAGGTTCTCTTGTGACTGGACTGCTACAGGCGCTGCCGGATCAGCGGGGCGCGTTTCTGGCGGCGGCGCTGTTTGGTTACCGCAAGCAACTCTCCGAAGCGACGCGGCAGGATTTTCAGCAGGCAGGGGTCGGACACGTTCTCGCCATCAGCGGGCTGCATGTGGGGATGGTTGCGGCGATCCTGTGGTTTCTGGTTTCGCGCGGGATTGCTGACAGGCGGATTGTCGCGGGGCTTTGCATAGCCGGTTGTATCGCTTATGTCATTCTCTCGGGTGGACGCGTTGCCGCGGTGCGGGCGGGGATCATGACATGCATGTATCTTGGCGGTTTTCTGATTTGCCGGCGAAGTGACTTGACAAATTCCCTAGCGGGCGCGGCGATGATTTTGATGCTGCTGAATCCGCTGGTTGTTGCCGATATGGGGTTTCTGCTGAGTTTTGTGGCGGTGATGTTTATCGAGCGCGGGGTGAAGTTCAGTAGCGCCCTGCTGGACTGGATGCAGACAACAAAAACTGGCGTAAAGAAAAAGCTGACGCCGGTGCGGCGGTTTGTGCGCTGGGCGGTGGCACTGCTGATCAGTTGCGTATTTGCGTGGCTCGGGGTGATGCCACTGTCGGTGATGGCGTTTGGGCAGGCGGCTCCGGCGGGGCTGCTCGTGAACCTGTTTGTCATGCCGTGGACGACGGTGGTACTGGCGGCGGGAATCGGCGCGCAGGCGGCAGCACTTGTTCATCTGCCTGCTTCTCTTGTGAATTTACTGGCGATGCCTTCGCAGATTCTTCTGTGGATTCTATCACACGTGCGGGGACTGCCGGACTGGATCTCGGCGCGTCCTGATTCGGGCTGGGTCGCAGTTTATTATCTCGGCTTTGCGTGTTTGCTCATTCCTTTGGGTAAACCTGGATCATGGCTGAAGCGCGGACGGATTGTGCTTGGGGTTATTGCTGCCGGTGTGGGACTCGTGCAGGTTATGGGGGCGACGAGTGTTTTGTCGGGAAAACCGGTCGTGACGCTGCTTCCGGGCGGAAGAATGGACGGGATTGTATGGACAAAACCGGCAGGCGAAGCGGTTCTGTTTGCACCGGACAAGTTTACAGAGCGGGATGCAGAACGGTATCTGCGTCAGAACGGGATGCGGCCGCAGTTTTCATCTGTGGTTCGTCTCGTGTCGAAAGAGACACTGTTATCCGAAACCGTGGTTCATTCACCCTCAAAAAATAATGTGGTGGAAATCCTGTGGAAGCAGGAAGGCGTCTTTTACCAGCGCGTTGCGCTTGCAGAAGGCGCGCTTGAAATCAGGCGGGGGCGCGACGGTAAAATCACGTGGGTGTCGTTGTGGGTCAGCGCAACGGATCGGGAGCCTGCTTCAATGGTTGTCGTGAGCCCGCGTGTGTGGCCGGGGCAGATCCTGTACCGGATGGATAAACTGTCCGAATTGGAAAAAGATGCGCTGCGGCTGGTGTCGTGGCAATTGGCGACGACAAAAAAGAACGAAGAGAACGAACTGGCGGCTGCTGCGGCGACCAATGATTCGACAATGATCCTGTTAAACAGAAAGCCGGAGCAGGATCAAGCGTGGACAGACCGGCGTCAGTTCGGAGCCGTACAGGTATATGATCTCGGGTCGGATACAGGCAAAGCGACGGTTCTCGGGTATGACGGTTGCGACTGGAAGGGACTTGCCCCGTAGCCGGATTTGTGCGGTGCATCCGCTGCGTCGCGCTCTTGACAATGATTGCATCAGCTTGAACCGCCGCTGATGCGCAACATTGCCTGCGGGCGCTTCTTGCCGCTGCACCTTAGCGCAGCCTTTTTTCCGGCCCTTGTGTTGTGTCGCCGTTTGCGGTAAGATCATTGTCTTCGAAAAACCGGCATTGTTTTCAGAAATGGATCCGCTATGCCCATGCATGCGCTCAAACACCCTTCCCATCACCGCAGTTGGGTCGAGATTGACCTCGGTGCAATCCGCTACAATATGCGGCGTTTTCACGAGCTTGTCGGCCCGGATGTGCAGATCATGCCATCGGTCAAAGCCAATGCGTACGGGCATGGCGCGGCGGTGGTAGCGCCGGTGTTTGTGCAGGAAGGGGCAGAACGCCTGCTCGTTGCGACCTTGCAGGAAGCGCAGCAGATCCGTGATATCGGCGCCCGTCTTCACCTGATCGGCGCGCCGCTTCCGGAAGAGATTCCTGCCGCCGTCGAGATGGGGCTGTGTTTGAGTATCCATGAACCGGACATCGCGCGGTTGATCAGCCTTGAGGCGGTGCATCAGAATCGTGTTGCCGTGGTTCATCTGAAGATCGACACGGGGATGGGGCGTCTCGGGGTGCTGCCGGAGGAAGTCGCGGAGGTCGCCGCATTTCTGCACGGACTGCCAGGGATCGAGCTTGAGGGCGTGTTTATGCACTTTGCCGACGCGTCGGACGAGGCGTACAGTCTGCTGCAACTGCAACGCTTCAAACAGGCAATCTCGATTCTTGAAGAAGAAGGAATCCATGTTCCGGTCAGGCACGCGTCAAGCTCCGCGTCGGCGGTGCTGTATCCGGAGTCGCACTTTGATATTATCCGGCCCGGTGCGGGGCTGTATGGCTATCAGAGCCCGGGATGGTTGCGGCAGCGTTTTCCACTGCGTCCGGTGATGAGCTGGAAGTGTATCGTCGTGCAGGTCAAAGACTATCCAGAAGGCTCGCACCTCGGGTACAACCGCACATTCACAACAAGAAGGCCGACCAAGGTGGCGGTGTTGCCGGTGGGATATGCCGACGGCTACGTCCGCGAATTCAGTAACCGCGCGCAGGTGCTCATCCGCGGGCGGCGTGCGCCGATTGTCGGGATGATCAGCATGGACTACGCAATGGCGGATGTGACCGAATTTGACGATGTCACTATCGGCAGTGAAGTGACCTTGCTGGGCAAAGACGGAAACGATGAAATCACGGCGGAAGAATTGTCCGAACACGCCGGGACGATCCCGTATGTTGTGACCACCTGCATCGGCCACCGGATTGGCCGTTCGGTCATTGACAGCGATCCGGATCAACCTTCATCAGAATCCCCGACTACGCGCCGCTGAACCTTCCCAAACCGCCAGTTTTTATAACCGTTCCACTGGCTTGGGATTGTATTTCCGGTTTTCGATGCTGTTTTGACGGAAATGTTAAACGTTTGTACAAGAGGGGTTGCGGGAAGGAATAACGCTTGACGGCTTCGGGCGTATCCGGTCTAATGAGCCAAAAGCCGCGCGGGGCGGTGAAATTTATACAAAAATGGAGCCGCGCATGAGTCAGACGAAACACGTGCCGTTTATTTATAACCTTTTCCCACCGTTGGTGGGCGATGTCGGTAAGTGGTCGGGGCATGTCCAGCGTGCTTCCGAGATGGGTTTTAACTGGGTATTCCTGAACCCGATCCATCTGACAGGCGCTTCGGGAAGTCTGTACGCCATCCGCGAATATTTCCGCTTCAGCCCGGTCTTTTTTCCCATGGACAACTTTGATGCGCAGAAGGCCGCACTCAAGCGCTTTGTTCTTGAGAGCCGCGAGCTTGGCGTTGAGGTGATGGTCGATCTGGTTGTCAACCATACGGCTTATGACAACCCGCTGACGCGTGACCACCGAAACTGGTATAAACTCAACGGCGACGGGTCGATTAAAAATCCGGGTGCTGCTGACGACTCGGCTCCCGGCGGTTTTGTCACCTGGGGCGACCTGAATGAAATTGATAACGAACACTCTTCCGACCGCAACAATCTCTATGAGTATTGGTGGAAAGTCGTGAACATGTTCCTCGACTGCGGGGTACGTGGTTTTCGGTGTGATGCGGCTTATCAGGTTCCTAATGACCTGTGGCGGATGCTGATCGGGCGCGCGCGCGACCGTGTGCCGGAGGCGACATTCTTTGCTGAAAGCCTCGGCTGCTCGATGGAACAGACCCACGGGCTGGCGGATGCCGGTCATGATTTTGTGTTCAACTCCGGCAAGTGGTGGGACTATCGTCAGGGGTGGTTTCTCGACCAGCTCGGGCAGATGGCAGGCAAGACTCGCTCGATCTGTTTCCCGGAGAGCCACGATACGCAGCGCCTTGCTGAAGAGTGGGGCGGCGATGTGGACCATGTCAAGCAGCACTACCTGTTCTCGGCGCTGATCAGTTCGGGCGTGATGATCCCGATCGGGTTTGAATACGGGTTTCATAAGAAGCCGCACGTGGTGCATACCAATCCGTACGACTATGAAGGTGCAAGTTACGACCTGACCGACTTTATCCGCGGGGTTAACAAGATCAAGCGCAGCTATCGCGTCTTTCATGAAGACAACCGCGTCGAACGCGTCGAGTCCGGCAATCACGATATCCTCGCTCTGAAAAAGACGACGCTTGACGGACAGGAAAAAGCGTTGATCCTGTTCAATCTGTGCGCCCACGACCAGTCGGCGGATGTCAATAGTGTACTCTCGCGTGCAGGCGGTTCCGCCACTCTGGTGGTCGACGGGAAGAATCCGAATCAGGTCCGCCTGGGGCGGTTCGGTTCTGCGGTTCTTTCCCTGTAGGCAACCTGCTTTTCCGGTCGGGCAGGCCGGGGTGGGGGTGGCAATGGGGAGAGGAAGCGTTGCGGCTTTCGGCTGAATCAATCGCAAGAGAGGTTCGTCTGGGGACTCAGCTGCAGCGGAAACATGGAATGACGGGCAGGAAGGAAGACGACAGTCGTTATGGCAAACGGGGAACTCCCCGGCAAGAAAGGGTGGCAGTCAATGGGCAATCAGCAAGCAGACAAATCTGAACCGGTCGAAGAGTCCACATGTGGTTGCGGGGGGCTGTGCCCGTCCGAATCCGCTGCAGTTACTGAAAGTAGCGCGGAAAAGGCGGCTGGCGGTGAGGGTTGTTGCTGCGCGTCCTGTGAACCTGAAGCCGAGAAAAAACAGACGCCTGCTGTAACGGGTCAAGACTCCGCGTTGTCGGACGGAATGGGCCGGATGCCGGATGGTGACAGGCCGACGTCCATGCCGGAAGAGTTGGGAGAGGCGGATGCCGATGGACTGCAACCCAATCCGGTTGTGACCGATCCTGACACGGGCGAAAAGATTACGCTCGACTATAAGCTGCTTTTGCAGGAACCATACCTTGATCAATATTACAATGAAACGTTTTTCTATCTGATCCCGAAAGATCCGGAAAGCATTCTCGCGATCTGGGAAGTCGGGCAGACCACGCGCGATGAACTGGCGAAAAAATTCGGTGACGATTTCTTTAATCATAATCATTTGATCATGCGTGTGTATCAGGTGACCGGTGTTGACTTTGACGGCTTCAATGCAAATGAAGTGTTCGAGGTTTCCGACTGGCTTGATGATAAACTTCAATATTGGCTGTCTGTCGGTAGCGGCAATGACTATGTTGCTGAAATTGGATACCGCGCCGACGGCACGAGTTTCTTCGAAAAGGTTGCTCGCTCCAATACGGTGTTTGCGCCCAAAGGCTATACTGAAACGCAGGAAAAGTACGCCGAGTGGTCGACTATTGACGTCGATCCGAACAATGTCGAACTGACGGCCGAGGCAGGTGACTGGCGCATCAACCAGTTCAACTATTGGAAAAAGCGTACGCACGCGGCTCCGGAAGAAAAAGGTTACTGGTCGCTGGTGTTGCACCAGCACCTGCCGTTTGTGCATCATCCGGAATACAATGTCCCGTTGGAAGAGCAGTGGTTCTGTGAGGCTGTGGTATCAGTCTATACGCAGCTCTTGAACATGTTCTGGAAATTGGAGCGCGACAAGGTTGATTTTCGTCTGGCGCTGAGCCTGACGCCGAGCCTGCTGTCGATGATGCAGGACGATGAGATCAAGATGCGCGTGGCGCGTCACATCGACAACCTGATCGAACTCGCCACCCGCGAGCGCGACAACTCCCGCGGACAGGCCTACTATGATACGGTCGAGCAGACCCTGCACCGTTTCTGGGTTGCCAAAGAAGTGTTTGAAGCGTATGACGGCGACCTGACGCGGGGGTATCGAGATTTTCAGAACATGGGCAAGATCGAGATCATCACATGCCCCGCCACGCATATGGTGCTGCCGCTGTTCAAGCATTTTCCCGAAGCGGTGCGTGCAGAACTGCAGACCGCGTGCCGTCAGTATGAGCGCGTGTTCGGACGCTGGCCGCGCGGGATCTGGCTGCCGGAAAACGCGTACACCCCGGGTGTGGACAAGTTCCTCGCAGAGGAAGGCATCAAGTGGTTCCTCGTCAACAGCAACGGCATCGACGAAGGCGATACGAAGTCGTTCTTCGGAACCGATGGTCCGGTGATTACACCGAACGGCGTGGCATGTTTTGGGATCGATCAGGAAACGCGCGCGCAGGTGTGGAGCCGTGAGGGCGGGTATCCCGGGCATCCGAACTATAAGGAATGGTATCGCGATCTCGGGTACGAAGCCGACTGGGATTATCTGCCGGATTATTTCAAGACCGCCAACGTCCGCCGCAATACCGGCCTGAAATACTACCGCATCACCGCCAAAGGCGCTGACCTTGCGCATAAGGATTATTATAAGCCGCTGTGGGCGCAAGGCACCATTGACGAGCAGGCCAGCCAGTTTGTGTATTATCGCGGAGCAAAAGCCAATCACGCCTTCGGTGCAAATGGCGGCCGCAAGTCGGTTGTCGTTTCTGCGTATGACGCGGAGCTCTTCGGCCACTGGTGGGAAGAGGGGCCTGAGTGGATCGAGCAGGTTTTCCGCAAGATGTGCTGTGACCAAACCGAAGTCCGTCCGGTGACCCCGAGCGAGTATCTGGGAGAGCACAACACGCACCAGAAGATGACTCCGGGCGCAAGCAGCTGGGGTAAGAAAGACTATTTCCATACATGGGTGCTTGACCGCGAGTATCAGCCCAACTGCTGGGTGTACCGCCATATTTACCGCTTGTGCGGACAGATGATCGATCTGGCAACCGAGCATAAAAAAGAGACCGATCCGGTGATCAAACGCGCACTGAATCAGGCCGCACGCAGTTTGCTGTTGGCGATTGCCTCCGACTGGGGCTTCCTGATCGAAACGGGGCAGGCCATCCGTTACTCCGAACTGCAGATCACCCGCCATATCGACCGCACGAAAGAACTTCTGCGGCAGATTCGGGAGAAAGACATCAATATGGTCTATCTGAACACGCTTGAGCGGGCAGACAATATTTTCAAAGATCGCGACATGGATTACCGTGTTTTTTGTCGCGCATAACGGCTTGATGCGTTTATACTGAATGCAGGTGAGGGCAGGTTCCTGAGGGTCTTGAGTTGCCGGTGGATACTGTTGCGTGGGCAGGCGTAGCGGATGAAAATGGCGTATTCACGGCCGGGAGTGGCGTTTTATGGTGGCTTGCGATTGTCCGCTGATCTTGCGTATGTAAGCGGTCTCCGCATCGATCACTGCCACAGAACCTTGTAATGGATTTCTTCAGGAGTACAGGATGTCGCAATCCGCTGACTCGGAAGAGTGTGCCGGGCGTATCCTCGTGGTTGAGGATGATGTGACCACGGCCGAGTCCTTATGCCAGTTGCTGGCCATTGTCGGTTTTGAATTCCTCCGGGCAACGGATCTGGCGGCGGCGCGCAATATCCTGTCCAAACCGGATCATGGCTGCTGTCTGGTGTTGCTGGACTTGGTGCTGCCGGATGGTGACGGGCTGGATTTCCTGCGTTGGATTCGAGCAACCATTCCGGGCGGTGAGCCTTTACCCGTGATTGTTGTCACGTCGAAAGATTCGATGATGGATCGGGTCGCCGCGTTGGAATCAGGCGCCTCCGACTATGTCACAAAGCCTTTTCATCTTGTCGAGTTGCGCGCCAGGATCAGTGCGGCACTGCGGGAGACCGCGTTACGCCGCCAGATCGCCGAAAACTTGGAAAATACGCAGCAGTCGTTGCGCGAACAGAAACGGTTGTCGACGCAACTGGAAGAAACAAACCAGAAACTGCTGCATATCAGTGAAGTCAAAGACCAGTTCATCGGTATCGCTTCCCACGATTTGCGCAGTCCCCTGACAAATGTCAAAGGATATACCGAGTTGTTGCTGCACGGCGCGATGGGCAATATTGACCAGCAACAGTCGGATGCGCTCCGGATTATCCTGAGAAACACCGATCATCTGCTCGGGATTCTGAATAATCTGCTGGATGTCAGCCGGATTGATTCGGGGACGATGAATCTGAATCTTGTGACAGACGATATCTGCGCGCTTGTCCGGATTGCCGTCAAATCGATCGAAGCGCGTGCGCAGGAAAAGGGGATTGCGCTGGCATCGGAGATTCCTGCCAGTCAGTTGATGATCGAATGTGATACAGACCGGATTCTGTCTGTTGTTGAAAATCTGCTGTCAAATGCTGTGAAATTCTGTATGCGCGGCGATCAGGTGCGTGTGAAGGTCGATCGTCATGAGGACGGGGTTTTTATCGAGGTGAATGATGACGGTCCCGGCATTCCGGAACATGAACAAGCGAAAGTGTTTTCACGCTTCTGCAAACTTTCGGTAAGGCCCACTGGTGGCGAAAAAAGCACGGGGCTTGGTTTGGCGCTCGTGAAGAGTTTTGTCGAAATGCATGGCGGCACCGTCAGCTTTATCAGTGCCGAGGGGAAGGGCACGGCCTTTCGAATCTACCTTCCGGCTGTTCTGCCGCAATGCGCACAATAAGACAACAAGGCACAAATTTCATTTCGCTCAAGCTCAAATTTTCTTGTCTGTATCCATAAAACTAAAAAGATTTTGGTCTGGCGTTGACGGGGTGGCGTTTTACGGTAAACTCATACAATCCTTATAGGATTTTTGTTATCGTAATGCGTGGAGTCATTTTCATGTCGCAATCCCGTTCTTGTATTGCTCTTGTCTCTGGTGGACTTGACAGTCTTTTAGCCGTTCGGATCATGGTGTTGCAGGGAATCCGTGTCATTGCATATCATGGAAACACCGTGTTTCATGGAAAAATCATTACTGACGATGACATCGCACGAGAGAACGAGGCGATGGCCCATCGCTTGCGTAAACTTGGCGTTAGCGATGTGATTTTTCACGACCAGTCGGATGCGATGGTGGATATGACAAAAAATCCCCGTTACGGTTATGGGAAAAATTTGAACGCGTGCATCGATTGCCGTATCCTGACGATTGCGTGTGCAAAGCGCGTGATGGAGGAGCAGAAGGCGGACTTTCTCGTCTCTGGCGAAGTCATTGGCCAGCGTCCGAAAAGCCAGACGCGCTCGTCAATGCTGGCGGTCGACAAGGCGGTGCGTGAGCTTGGGATTGGCGGGTTGTTTCTGCGTCCGTTATCGGCGAAGCTGCTCGATCCGACCGTACCCGAGCAGCAGGGGTGGGTTGACCGGGAGCAGTTGTACGACTTTGCAGGCCGAGGCCGTAATGCGCAGATGGAACTGGCTGGGCAGATCGGCTTGGTGGACTACCCCGGCCCCGGCGGCGGGTGTCTATTGACTGATCCTGGTTACTGCAGGCGGCTGAAGGATTTGATTGATCATCATCCGCAGTGGGGTGCACAAGACGCGCGGATTCTGAAGGTCGGCCGGTTGATCCGGATTGATGACGAGTCGGTTATTATTGCCAGCCGCAACAATGGTGAGAACAAGATTCTGATCTCGTTTGCGCGGGAGTCTGACTTGCTGGTGGTGACGGCGGTGAACCCCGGCGCGGTGATCCTCCTGCGCGGCCCACAGACCGAGGAGCGTGTCCGGATTGCCGCAGGGCTTGCAGTGCATTATTCAAAAAACCGGCTGGCAGGCCGTGCGCCGGTGCGGACGAGCGGTACGGAAACGCCAAAGCTGTTGGGCGAGTTCGACCGGGTTGATCCGTCTGAGGCAGGACAGATGTTCCGCGGCGACTGATACCGCGGGGCCGAGGGGATTTTCCCCTCGGGCTCCCCTTTGGCGCACCACGCGTTGCGTGACGCGCAGATCCGCCACGGCAGAATGCCGTGGCGTCAGTCGTCAATCCGGGCCGATGAACGTCCCTGATTGACAGGTTCTACCTGAGTTTATCCAGAACGAAAAAAGGAGCCTTGCGCTTTGAGCGGCAGAAACGACTCCTCACCATCGCGTTGGGCCAATGTCACGCGTGCCTTGAGAAATTCA